>OMXT01000005.1 GCA_900315125.1 uncultured Eubacteriales bacterium | reverse complement strand
CATCGTAGACAACGGAATCACTCAGAAGAACCAAATTATCAGAATTGCTTGAATTCTAATTTACACACAAAAAAGGACTTGACCTTTTACAACACATTCCGGTCAATGTACATAATAAAAATTTTCCTGTTCTCCCGGGGAATACCAGCTGAGGCTTACGATACCGGTTATTCAAATCTGCGGATCTCTGTATTTTCCACGAATTCTTCTTTCAGACCGGTCAATACGGCAAAATGCGGTGTATCGCAGTGGAGTTTCTGTGTCTCCGCATCCTCCCATATCTCTTCCAGCAAAAGGTTATCTTCGTTCTCCGGATCATAGGAATAATCATAAAGAATATTTCCCTTATCCTTCCTGGACGCTTCATCAATGCCCTTTTCCCGGATCGCATCATAGAACTTCTGCCGCTTCCCCGGCTTGACATGATACGTTACGTTTAATACTAACATGTTTAAACCTCCTACTTATTATCATGAACTGATTTCCAGTACAGCGGGATAGCCGCCAGCTGTGCAGTAACAGAAACAGCGATCATCCAGCATATGCTGTGATCATACAGCACGCCCATCAGCCAGCTGCCCAGAAACCAGAAAATACCGAACGAGCACTCAAATATCCCGTATCCTGTCGCCCTGCTCGACTTGGGGACCATCGTCGTTACCGCTGCCTTAAGTATTGACTCCTGGGCTCCCATGCCCACGCCCCATAACGCAATGCCTGTCAGAAGGACCGCCGTGCTCCTGCTTCCGAAAATGAGAATGGGAAAGGGTGCGGAAAACAGCGTCGAAAGAATCAGCGCTTCTGCTCCCCTGCGGTCGTACATCATGCCAAACACCAGAGCCGCCGCCGCGTCCACCAGCATCGATCCTGCATATAACAAAGGCAGGGTCTGCTCTGTGATCAGTCCAGCTCCAGATGTCATGAATGTTCTGGATACGTGCATTGCCACGAGGGAATAGTCAATGAATCCAAAGGCAAACAGACTGATTCCCGCAATGTACAGGACAAAATTTTTCTTTAAGTGAAACGGGATATATTCCTTTGGCTCCGGTTCAAACTTCTCCGGCTCCGGGAAGTTATGCCTGGTGATCAGCAAGAGTGAAATGGTGATCCCTCCCGGTACCGCGAGTACGCCGAAGCAGAAAGAATAAATCTGGAAGACAGAGCCCTCGGTTTTAAAAAGCATCACGAGGTACAGGAGCAGAGGTCCGGCAAAAGCGCCGATCTGATCCAGTACTTCCTGTATGCCAAAACTCTTCCCCACTCCCTCCTGGGATGCGGCAAAAGACATGATCGTATCCTTCGCCGGCTTCTTGATTGCCTTGCCTGTTTTCTGGATGACCAGCAGCGCGCAGGCAGCGATCCAGCCATGCTCCCCCACAAGAGCAAGAGCTGGGACAGCCAGTATATCAATGACATAACCGGTAATGACCATGGACCAGTATTTGCGTGTCCGGTCAGTCAGGGCTCCAAAAACGTATCGGAGAGAATATCCCGTAAGTTCCCCCAGACCGGATACAAAGCCGATCGTACCAGCAGATGCTCCCAGCAGCGACAGATAGACACCGCGAATACTTGCCGCTCCCTCATGGGTCATATCAGAAAAAAGACTGACCACACCAAAAAGCAGGATGAACATCATCGCCTGTGAAATTTTTCTTCCCTTGCTCTCCATGGTTCAAAGTGTATCACAGCGACGGAGTCATATCCATATACATATCAGTTAAAGTGGAAGGAAAGCTGACTGTTTTCCTGATTATCCTCCTGCTGTTCCTGTGTTCCGCGCTCTTTCTTCGTCTCAGCCGGTTTATTTCCCTTTTCCGCGAACAGCGGTTCCCCGGCGGCAGGATCCGTCGAGTCTGTGCCTGCCGGGGCTTTGTTTCCCGGTTTCCATAGCTCCGACGTATCCCAGATCTCCGGATCTGCGACATACTCCGCTGAGAAAACAGCCAGACCGACTAACGGCGCGCATACGCCTGCCCGCGTGCTCTCAGGCACGTCCTTCCTGTGAACTACTGCGAAATGGCCTTCTGCGTCAGCGATCACGCAGGATTCTCGTACAGAAGCGCCGGCGAATCCTATTTCTTTTCGCTGTGAAGCATCACAGGAAAATACGCCCTTGCCCCCTCGCGCCTGCAGTTTATAGTCTGCCTGCCGCGTCCTCTTCATCGACGCGTCTCTCAGGCAGGTGATCACTTCTGCGCCCGGTTCTCTGCGAATACACGTTTTAATGGCATCATCTTTTCCAAGGGACATGCCCCTGACCCCTGCCGCAGCCCGGCCCATGGGTTTGATATCCGTCTCATCCACAGAAATGCATCTTCCACCCGAGGAGAACATAATGTATTCGCCGGTACCGTCTGTCATAAGCACGGCGGCGACGCGGTCATCATCTTTAAGATTGATAGCCTGGATCGATTCTCTCCGGGACTGGTACTCACTGATCGCCGTCATTTTCATCATCGCATGCTCTGTAACAAACAGAAGGTACCTGTCCTTCGGGAAATCCCCCGCTGAGACGACAGAAACGATCTTTTCCCTAATACCTATACCGAGAATGCTCCGAATCGGCGTTCCCTTGGCAGCCCGGGACATTTTTGGAATATCATTGACGCGCAGGCGGAAGCAGCGTCCTCTGTCTGAAAAGATCAGCAGCGTGTCCAGCGTTGTCGTCCGGATCATATACTCTATGTAATCGTCTTCTCTGCCGAGGCTGATCTTCTCTTCTAATGGAAGCTCCCTGCGCTCATCGAAGAAATCGCTGTTCAGCTTCTTGATATAATTCTGGCGGGTAATGGTTACCGTGACCTGCTCCTCGTGGATCAGATCTTCTTCTGTAATCTCCGGCTCATCACTGACGATTCGGGTCCTGCGGCTGTCGCCCCACCGATCCCGTATTTCCAGCAGTTCTGAGCGAATGACATTCATCAGCTCCCTTTCGTCAGACAGGATCAGGCGGTATCTCTGAATATTTTCCTGCAGCATTTTATATTCATCCTGCAGCTTTTTCCTCTCCAGCTTCTGAAGCCTGGCAAGACGCATGTCCAGAACAGCCTGCGCCTGGACGTCAGTAAGACCGAACTTCTTCATCAGCCGCTGCTTCGCGTCATCTGTGGAATTCCGGATCGTGCGGATGACCTCATCTATATTATCAAGAGCGATCAGCAGGCCCTCCAGTATATGGGCTCTTGCAAGGGCCTTATCAAGATCAAAGCGCGTCCGGCGCGTAACGACCTCTTTCTGGAATTTCAGATATTCTTCGAGGATCTGCTTCAGATTGAGGATCCGGGGCTCTCTATCTACGAGAGCGAGCATGGAGCAGCCGAATGTTTCCTCCAGGGGCGAATGCTTATAGAGCTGATTCAGCGTGATCTCCGCGTCGGTATCCTTTTTCAGGTCGATCACGATGCGCATCCCTTCCCTGCTGGATTCATCCCGGATGTCCGTGATACCCTTTACCTTTCCGTCTTTATTCAGAGAAGCGATCCGCTCGATCAGCTTGGCTTTGTTCACGCCGTAAGGGATCTCTGTGACGATGATGCTTGATTTCCCCCTGGGTCCCGGTTCAATACTGCATATGGAACGGACTTTGATCCTGCCGCTGCCCGTCTCATAAGCCTCACGGATTCCATCCTTTCCGAGAATCTCTGCTCCCGTGGGAAAGTCCGGTCCCTTGATGGTCCGCATCAGTTCTTTTATTGAAATATCCGGGTTATCAATGATCCGTACAGTACCGTTTATTACTTCTTTCAGATTATGGGGAGGGATGTTCGTCGCCATTCCCACAGCGATCCCGCTGGAACCATTGACGAGAAGATTTGGATATCGACTGGGAAGAACAACGGGTTCCTGCTCCTCTCCGTCGAAGTTAGGAATGAAATCAACCGTATCTTTATTTATATCCCGCATCATTTCCATGGAAAAAGGACTCATGCGGGCTTCCGTATAACGCTGAGCCGCGGCGCTGTCGCCGTCAACGGATCCGAAATTGCCGTGGCCGTCCACCAGCGGATAGCGCATGGAGAAATCCTGGGCCATGCGTACCATGGCGTCGTAGATCGAGGAATCGCCGTGTGGGTGATACTTACCCATAACTTCTCCGACGATCCTGGCAGATTTTTTATATGGTTTGTCCGGTGTGATGCCCAGCTGACTCATGCCGTAGAGGATCCTGCGGTGAACGGGCTTCATTCCGTCCCTTACATCCGGGAGCGCTCTCCCGACGATAACACTCATGGCATAGTCTATATAGGAGTCCTTCATCTCATCGTGGATCTCATGCTGAAGGATCTTCTCCTGTGAAACCTCTGTTTCGGTCTTATTATCTTTGCTCTTCTTTTTTCCTGACATATTCTTACTCCTTTGGTTTGTACAAATTCTATATTTACCACAAATCAAAGGATTATGCAAGAAGCATTGCTGTCAGAATTTTCTATTCTGACAGGATGTGTCACATATTTCTCTTTACCATATCGCTTTCTGCCTCGGTGTTTAGCTCTGCCCAAAATTCATATACTCAGACATCATGCAGATGCCGTCTGCTCCCGCTTCTATGCACTGGGCAATGTTCTCAGGATGGACGCCGCCAAGGGCATAGATCGGGATGTCCACTGCGCGCCGCGCGTCCCGGATCAGCTGCAGCCCTCTGGGCGCCAGACCCGGCTTGCACAGCGTCGGAAAAATATGGCTTACGGTAATGTAGTCAGCCCCCAGGCGGGCGGCTTCTTCTGCTTCTTCTGCGGAATGAGCAGATGCCCCGATTAAGGAAATCCTGGATTTTACTTCAGGATCCAGTGTGCGGAGCACCGGCATCGGAAAATGAACCATAGCGCGGGAAGTCTGCGGAGCACCGCCCCCTTCAGAGCAAAAATCGGGAGCATCTCCTGCTCCCGTGATTTTCGGATAATAAGTATGCCACAGAAAAGCAATGCCGAAAGACTCACATACCGGCCGGATCTGATCTGCAAGCCTGCTGTACGCATCAAAGTCCAGATCCTTTTCCCTTAGGATCACCGCGTCCGGCCTGAGATCTGGAGCCATTTCCGGACTGCATATCCTTCGGATCTGCTCCGCAAGATCACCGCGTACCATGCGCCTGTCCGTTATGCAGATCCTCCGATATGGTGCAGAATAGCCTTTGTCCCCGGAGATAAAAGAATCTGTTTTCTGGAAATAATCCATACGTTTTCCTTTCCGTATTGCGCCCTGCTAAAGGACTGATCCCTGGGTGTCATGCTCCGGACAATGTTCCCCGCTGCTCCTGTCCATACGGTCGATCAGTTTATAAAATGGATCGTGCACCGGACATCCTGTGGGAATATCCCGCAAAAACATGTCGTAGCATCTGTCGCACCGCAGACAGAGGCTGTTACTGTCCGGCGATCCTCCGCCGAGCACCCGGGGTACAAAGCCATGATCCGCCAGGACATTTCTGCCAAACCCGGCAAGATCAAACCATCCATCTCTGATTCCTCCGGATCCGACCAGGGGAGCAAACTGCGCAAACCACGCAAGACCGGTACAGACAAACTTGATTTTAGGATGATTTTCCCTGAGTCGTCTCGTCGCCTGGAGAAGATGGGCTGCTCCCCGGTATGGATCGATCTCTGCGTCATCAAGAAAATCCGCCATATATCCCAGGCCTTCGGGAGCGAACCGCGGTTCAAATGTGGTGATATTCACAAGTTCAACATCTTTTTTTCCAAGTTCATCCAGCAGAAGATCGACTTCAGCGGTGTCATCCTTCATAACACCTGGATTTTGGACCATGCCCCAGCCATAGGGATAAGGCAGAGAGTCGTAGGCGCTCAGCCTGACAGCGATATCCAGTGAATGGCCCAGTTCCTGCCGGATACCGTCAATGATCTCCATCGCAAGCCGGAATCGATTCTCCGCAGAGCCGCCGTATTTCCCCGCTCTCTTATAGGCGCAGAGCGTTTCTTTCAATAGATACTGATGGCAGAGTTTCACATCCACAGCGTCAAACCCCGCATACTTTGCCAGCTTCGCTGCGCCTATCATGGAATCTCTTAGATTTTCAAGATATTCATCGGAAACGATCTCTGCTTTTCCCAAAGCAAGATCAAGATAGGGATTGTCTGACACTGCAAGGGGTCTCGGCCTGCCTATCGCATCCACACTGCAGCGTCCGGAATGGGTGATCTGAAGTATTTTATAAGGTACAAAGCCATGGCTTTCCATGCTTATCTCATTCACATAGTTAACGAGCCCCTTAAAAGAATCCGCATTGCCGGCATTCAGCCACAGCTGATGAAGCGAATCCCTTCCGTCAGATGTAACGGCGGTCGCTTCGAACCAAATCGTTCCTGCGCCCTGCCTCGCAAAATTACTGTATCTTGCGAAGGTCAGAGGTCCTGGTGATCCATCGGCAGACGCATCAAGACCTTCCATGGGCTGGATAACGATAGAGTTTTGCAGCTTACGTCCGTATACCTCAGCCTCCTTCTTCAGCATGCAGCTGTCCGGCGCAATGGGTATATTCAAGTCCAAAGATCTCATGGTATGCGCAAACTGTTCGCCTGTCTCCATATCGTTAATATTAAAGCTCGGTCTTATTACTGCCATTGGATACCCCTCTCAATTTCGTCCAATCTATGTGCAATCTCAGTTCCCATATATTGATAGATTTCTCTGGTCGGATGAATACAGTCATGAAAACGGGAATAATTCTTCAGTATCTCATAGAGATCAATAAAACTAATTTTCTTATTATTACAGGATTCCTTTAGAAGCGCATGGAGCATATCCAACTGATTGTCATATTTTCTGTATCGTTCTGCTCCCGGCATTTCCCCGCAGTGCATTCCAAAGGAATAATCAGAGCTCTTTATCTTCGATGCATCCTTGGGATAGCATGCCGGCGGCGAAGCGATGATAACATGAATCCCGTGACTCCCGAATACGTCCGCCATTTTCATTATATTGTCATGGACTGCCCTGGGTCCGGCGACACCATACGTAATATCATCGCTTCCGCATATAATTAAAATCACGTCAGGCAATACGCCTGCTACATCTCCCGATTTCCCCAGGATCTCGCCAGATGTCAGACCTGGATAACCCATAGACTGACTATCTAATCCATTTTTCTCACTGATCACCGATGCAATGCTGTTCTCCTCACCAAAGGGATATCCCGCAGCGATGCTGTCCCCAAAGCAAATTAATTTCATAGAAACTTCCTTATCTATAACCATGTTAACGATTACTGTTTATATCAAATCAAGATAAAAAGACATTCTTTCTACTAATAGAAGTATACTCTCAACGCTGTTTCTCATCAAGATAATGTTAATATAAAAAGCCCCCAGACCATACATACGTACAGCCTGAAGGCTTTTCCTTCGAACCGGCAGCGTCCTGCTTTCCCAGGCAGTTGCCCGCCAAGTATCATCGGCGCTCGGGAGCTTAACTTCTGTGTTCGGGATGGGTACAGGTGTGGCCTCCCTGCTATTGCCACCGGAT
>OMXT01000087.1 GCA_900315125.1 uncultured Eubacteriales bacterium | reverse complement strand
TCTACCCGAGACCGTTTAGCGCTACATGGTTATCTACCCACCCGCTATTTTCCAGACTGGGTAGACTATTTTCGTCCTTCTGGGTCTGCCCGCGTCATTCCCACCACAAAAAAAGACTGCCTCTTAACAACAATAGGCAGTCCATTCCTATGAAGTCCAGCTATAGCTCACAGGATACTATTTGCACCGCTCCATCACCATGGCGGCGTACTCCTTCTGCGTATAATTGCAGCCCATTTCCTGGCGCTCTTTTCTGGTAGAGATCTGGTTCCAGAAACAACTTGGGATCTCTCCAAGTTTCAGATTTTTCTCCACGCACAGGTCACACCCGTACTCATTATTGACCGGATTCAGCGGACACTCGTGATCCGCGCAGGTGCAGAATTCTTTTGCTTTGTTCATGATTAACCTCCTGAATAAAGATCCTCTAACAAATTACTCCGTAATATCCACATCCGGCTGGATATGGATCTCATAATCGGGATACATAGCCCCGATTTCCGCACTCATTTCTCGAAGCGCTTTCTCCTGGTCGCATTCGAAGGAGAGCACCACGTCGAAGGTCATGGTCCGCTGCAGAGTATCCGCATAAAACCCGTGGAACTGCATGGAATAATCGTGGTCCATCACCTTTTCCATGACAGCCCGCCTCATTTCTGCTGCTTCTTCGTGGCCGGTATTGACTGCGTAGAGGCCGATCCCGGTCAGGATCACGCCGTGTTTCCGGTAAACAGCTGCCTGGATCCGGCGGTCCATGGCATCGATCTGGACGGCGGTCATCGTATCATAAACTTCCACATGGACCGATCCATAATTCTTTCCCGGACCGTAGTTATAAAGAAACAGATCGAACGCTCCCTGAACGTCGGGATCCTCGCATATGGTCTGCTTGATCTGCCTCGCCGTCTCCGCGTCCGTCCGGGATCCCAGGATCTCATTGACCGCTTCCATGATCATCTCGATACCTGATTTGATGATGATCACAGAGATGACCGCTCCGACCCACGCCTCCAGACTGACGCCGGTATAAATGTAAATAAAGGCGGATGCAAGGACCGACGCGGACAGGATCGCATCGAAGGACGCATCGGAACCGGAGGCGATCAGCGAACCGGAGTTGACCTGTCGTCCCTTTTTCTTTACGTAGCTTCCGAGGATCAGCTTGACAATAATCGCCGCAGCGATGATGACCAGCGAGACTGTCGTATAGTCCGCTGCCGACGGATGGATGATCTTCTTCACCGACTCCGTCAGGGACGTGATCCCCGCGTAGAGAACGATAGCCGCGACGATGGTCTGGCTCAGATACTCCGTACGCCCGTAGCCCAGGGGATGTTTCTTGTCCGGGGCTTTCCCCGCCAGCTTGGTTCCTATGATGGTGATCACGCTGGACATGGCGTCGCTCAGGTTGTTCACCGCGTCCAGGGTCACGGCGATCGATCCTGTGATGATGCCTACAAAGGCTTTAAAGCCAGCCAGCACCCCGTTGGCAAGTATGCCGATGATGCTGGTCCGGATGACCACTTTCTCCCGGTCCGCCATATCCTGCTGTATGTTTCTCTCTTCTTCACTCATTGTCATTCTCCTCATACTCCGTTCTTTCCTGATGCTCCGCCTTACTACGATGGATCAGCGGTATGTGCTCCGGCATACTGTCCATCCCCTCTTCATAGAGGCTGAGAAAAAATTTGGCAACAGCAGTTCTCGTCTCCGGATCGCTGTGGAGAAAGTCCCTTGTCAGCGTACGGGTTAGCGTCCGTCCGTTCGCCATCACATCAGAAATGTTGGGACCTACTTCCTTCATGGCGCCGAACAGCGTTGAGACGAAGGCTTCTCTTTCATCGAACGTGGCGGAGGATATCCACCGGTCCAACAGACTGTCGATCTTCTCTGCCTGGGTATCCAGACCCTCTGCCCTGCAGAAGTCCGTTCCCTCCACCTGCCATGTCAGCGCCCAGTGCTGCATGATCTTCTTTCCGCTGCTCCGGACGACCATCAGCCATTCATCCTGCTCCTCCAGATTGCGCCGGACCTGCGGATCCTCCAGCAGCATGCCGATCACACTGTACTCGGGAACGATTTTCCGCACCCTGCCCCGGATCCTGTCAAAGAGTTCCGGCGACAGCACCTCCCGGTCAAATCCCGGACCGTCGTTATCATAGACTCCTTCGATCCGATCCTGCAGCGCCAGAGGCAGCCTTGCCGCTGCATATACTGCGAGATTTCCCCCCTTGGAGTGCCCGCCGGCCATCCAGCGCTCCCTGCGATGATCCCCGGACCGGCCACTAAGGCGATCCAGCAGACCCGGCCTGGGGCTGGGATATCTGTGCAGTAAATCAACCATATACTGAAGTGCCTTTTCCTGTGCTTCTGTGACCGTATAGCTGAGCATGAAGTCCTCTTCCCATCCCACCACTGTGTCGTCTGTTCCCCGGTAGGCGATATATCTGCTACCATCGGGCAGGGTAAACAACATGGCGCAGAACTGAGTTCTCTTCGCTCCGGTGCTGTCGATCTCATTCACATAATCGCTGATCCGGATGCCGCAGAACCGGCGGGACCTGCTGACCTCAGAGAAAAACTGATTGTTCTGTTCCCAGTCCTGTCCCGTGATCATTCCCCGGTCCAGATCTCCTGTAAAATACTGCTCCGCCGCCTCGTGAAGGGATATGCTCCCCTGCCCGGCAGCCGGGGCGATACCCTCCAGATCCTGGTAACAGACCTGAGAAAGGACAAGATTATCTATATTATTAAACGGACGTTCCGAAAACGTCAGGTCGCCCCGCCACCGGATATATTCGATCAGGTCTGCCATGATCCGCTGCCTCCTGAAGAAAGTATATTTCTTATCATTATACTACAGGTCGCCCGCTCTCCGAAACTGGAAATTGAGATATGCCGGCAGTTGTATTATAATAATAGGATGTGTGAAACGGCCGGTCAGGCCTTTGTTATATAAGAGGTATACCTATGAAGCCACGGAAACTCAATAAAACAACGATCAATCTTCGCAAACTTGCCCGGATGGACAGCGGCGTCATCCGCGATTCCCTGCCTTTTTGCATTGCTATATTATTTTATCTCATCGTCAAACATCTTTATGTGATTGGCTATGCGGCGGTCAGCATCGTCTCGTTTATTTCGCCGGTGATTTTCGGCATCGTGCTGGCGTATATCATGGATCCGCCCATACGGATCCTGGAGCGGAAGCTGGCGGTCCGGAGCCTGCGGGGCAAGCCGATCCAGCATCCCAGAGGGATTTCTATCACCGTTGTGGTCCTTGGCATCGTCCTGGGCCTGCTGCTTCTTGCCGCCGCAGTTCTGCCCCAGGTATTTTCCAGCGTTGTCCAGTTTTCCGAGAGCGGGACGGCTTATCATCAGACGCTGCAGGAAAGCGTAGACCGGATCGCGGGTAAAAGTGTAGACCTTACTCAGGTGTTTACGACGATTGACGGGATTCTGGAGAAAGTTACAGAAAAAGTACAGAATTATATAGAAACCAAGTCCGGGGACACGGGCCGGGCCCTGGGCAACTTCGCCATAGACTTCATCCTGGCGATTTATTTCCTCGTGGATAAGAAGCGGCTCATGGCCGGCGCCAATAAGCTGTTCCACCTGCTGCTGCCCGACAAGGCCTGCGACCAGATCAGCAGTTCCTGGAAACGGGCGGACGCTATATTTATCAAATATATCGCCTGCGAAGTGATCGACGCGCTGATCATCGGCGCGGCGAACGCTGTATTCATGCTGATCGCCCGCATGCCCTACGTGCCCATGATCTCTGCGGTCGTAGGCGTCACGAACCTGATCCCCACCTTCGGTCCGCTCATCGGCGCGGCGGTGGGCACATTCGTCCTTCTGATCAGCAACCCCCTGCAGGCCATCGTCTTTCTCTTCTTCACCGGGGCGCTGCAGATGGTGGACGGCTACGTGATCAAGCCCAAGCTCTACGGCGGCAGCCTTGGCGTGCCGGGCATCTGGATCCTCATCGCCGTGATCCTGGGCGGCCGCCTTTTCGGCGCCTGGGGCATGCTCCTGGCCATCCCCTTCGCCGCGATCCTGGACATCGTCCTCCACGAGAACGTCTATCCCTGGCTGGAGGCCCGTAAGGCGAAGAAATCAGAAGACAGTGAGTCTGAGGAGGCTGTCGCTGCGGCTGTTTCCAATTCAGAAGAACCCGTTTCCGGGAACAAAGCCCCGGCTGGCGACGGGACGGCAGAGGGCGAGGATAATAAAGATAATATAGGAGAAAATACAGATATATAAATTGGTGGTCTACCAGGAAATGAATTGAATCTCGTGGCACCGCTTATAGTTATCATCAGCTTAGTTTATGAGATACCTCCTTCCATCTGTTCCTGCAATACTGGCGACTCATCCCTCGGCGCCTGAAGGTCCTCCGGCTGCGATTGCGGCACATTTTCCGCGATTCCCTGGAGCACCAGGTCGCCGATCATGCTGCCGTAGCGGCTGTAGCGGGCGTTGATATCCTTCAGCTGATCGATTGCCAGCATACATACGACGAGCTGCCTTCCGAGGTAAGAATCCATATCCCGGCGCAGGGCGCTGCGGTTCTTCAGCCCGGTCATCTCATCTTTCTCGGGCACAAAGCCCCGGCTTGCCCTCTTCTTCCTTCCAAACATGATGCGTTCCTTCCTGTAGTACATATCAAGCTGTTTCATCCGGGGAATCGCCTGCTTCCCGGCTGCAGAAAAGCGGGAAAGAGAGGCCAGCATCGCCGACCTCTCCCCTTGCGTAAAATGTATTTTGTGAGGTTAGTTATTTACTCTCTGTTTTTTTCTTCTGCAGTACGCCGGGATCGCCAGCAGCAGGCACATAGCTCCTGCCAGCAGGATCAGGTATCCCGCCAGATTCGACGGATCGCCTGTCTTAGGCCCGCTGCCGCCGCCTGTCTTACCCTTGTTGTCCGGGGTCGGCTCCGGCTTGGTTCCCTTAGAACCCTTCTTATATTTGTTTACGAAGACGATCTTTCCATCATCGCCGTAATCCACTTTCGCTGTGAGATTGCCGTCAGCGTTTTTCGTGACGGTCACTTTGACCTTCTCTGTGGATGGATCGTAGACGATGTGTTTATCACCTCCGGATACCTCAGTTACCGTGTACGTATATGTACCGGTCTTCTTATACTGGATCTCCGGGAATGTGATCGTTCCGTCCTCGTCGTTCCTGGCGGTTACCTTAAAGGGTTTGCCGTTCTCATCCTTGCCTTTCAGCTGGAACTTGAACTCGCCTTCCTTCAGGTCCTTGCCCTTCAGCTTCTTCTGGGCCTCGATCGTAATATTCGTGGGCTCCGGAATCGGCTCCTTGTAGACGTTGGTGAAGATCACATCGTCCGCTGCATTGCCGTCCTTCGCGATGGTCCGCTTGCAGGTCAGCTTGCTGCCGTCCGCGGATTTCGCCACTACATAGGTTACCGTATATTTAGCGGAGTCATAATCCCAGCCCTTTTCGCTGCCTTTGCTCTCCGTAATCTCGTAAACATATGTACCCGTCTTCTTGAACGTGATGTCTCCAAATTCATCGACGCCCGGGCCTGTTATGCTCAGGCTGGTCTTAGCAGGCATCGGCATGGTGCTGGCTGTGAGCCCGCTTGTCGTCGTGCTTACCGGAGCGATCTTGAAGTTAAAGGTTGGATACTCGCCATCTTTGGGCTTGTCGCCCTTTACGACCTTCTGGACCGGAGGATCTGCTGCTGTGATCGGTGCAGGATCGACCGGCGTCGGATCGACCGGTGTTGGAGGATTGTCCGGCTTGGTTACTGTGTAGGAGACCGTCGGTTTGCCGAAAGTTTCATCCTTTCCTGCATTACCATTGGAATCTACAGGGTGAAGTGTAGCGCTTTTATTCGTATAGAGCTCCGTATACCCTTTACTTCCATCTGCATCATAATTTCCGTAAGTTCCGGCTTCTGTCTTCGGATTGGTCAGCTTTACTTTATACGTAAGCTGCACCGGTTCAAAGTTCAGGACTGGCGTATTGATAGTCCAGCGGAAATGCTCCTCGGCTTTCTTGTCGCCAGGGATATACTCAACGATATACTTGTAACTTCCGTCTTCGTTATTTCCGAAGCCATAACTATTCCCATCGATTGGCTGTGCCGAAAGTGTTACATCACCCACTTTCAGAGTCAGTGCCGATGCATCATTGACAAAATCGAAATCGTAATCGCCATCCACGTATCCCATATAATCATCGACATAAGAGCCTTTGTCTACGAGATAGAGGATGTCGTTCTTAATCTGGTCGAAGCTGACTGTCTTGCCGCCAGCCAGATAATTCATAAATGACGGACCCCATTTGAATGATGCTCCGGAACCGGTGTCCGCTGCAACTGCATAAGTGTTGTACTTGGATGCGATCTCCTGATATTTCTTATAGGTCTTATACAGAGCAACATCTACGCTGTTTGCATAATTCTTAATGTTATTGTCTTTCGTAGCCGGTGTTTTATCTTTTGCAGTTGCTGAATTGTCTGATCCGTATATATAGTCATACTCATATTTATTTCCCTGAGATTCGACCATTCCACCGATTTCAGCAAGCAGTGCCTTCCACTCTTCCGGGGCATCATTATTACCATATTTTGTATACCAGTTATCCGGGCCGGCTCCATACTGAGGCTTTCCGTCCGGGTTAGTGCGGTCGGTGTAATATCCCCATGCCGTCGCGGTAGGCTTCGCGTTATACATGTAGGTTATGCCATCACTAACGAAAATGAGATATTTACGGGATGCATCTACGGATTTATCATCATCCAGCATCTTCTCTCCTGCGATGAGACCGGCATGCGTATTCGTACCGCTGTGGATATCCTGTTCAATAGCGTTTTTAATATCATCGTACTGGGTTGTCAGATTGAAGAATCCACTCTGATTGGCTTCTTTGTTGAAAATCACTACGCCGACCTTTACCTTAGCATTGGCGTTGGTCATCTGATCTTTCAGATTTGTCAGCATATCCAATGTGTTTTTTTCTACAATAGCGCTGGTGGACTTATCCAGAACAAATACCACATCCGATGTCAGCTGTTCTTCTTTCGAAGGAAGCGAAAGCGTCACGTCCGATATCATATCTTTGTCCAGATTTGTCGCAGTCTTGGACTTGGAAATATCCCAGTCAGGCTCTGTGATCTCACCTGGGTCAACGGGAGTCATACTATTTTCAGTAGTACCGCTGCCCGTATTATTCTCTGATTTGTCTCCGACCGCCGGATCTGTATTTCCTGAATTATTCTGATCTGATTCTGTGCTGCTCCCATCTGTCGACGGGGTTTCCGTCTGAGAATCATCCACCGGTTCAGCCTTTGCTGCAGCCTGATCCACTCCCTCCGACGGCGCGGCCTGTTCCTGGACTGTCGCATGGGCAGGTTCCGCGGACGAGGAATCCTCCGCCAGCGCGGCGGTGCCCGCGAAACTGTAAGTCAGCATGATCAGCGCCGACAAAGCCAGGACCGACCAGCGCTTCAGGTGTTTCGCTCTCCTGCGCTTCTTACTTTCCTTTCTCAATGTTTACTCCTTCCTCACAACAACAAAACGCCGAACATTCCGATCTCATCATGTCTCAGTAGTCCGGTCACTCGTATTATGAATTATCCAGATCTGACATAGCCTTAGTCCGGGGCAATGCCGACACGCAAATGAGTGGACATCTTGGCATGACCGGTAATTCACAGTTCTTACAACCCATGGTATCACCCCCCCGGAAAAGTCAATATTTACTATTTTTCTATCTCTTAAATCAGCTCAGCTGTCCAGAAAACGCCTCAAGTTATACTCCTTTTCTGCAGCGAGGCAGACTAATTCGACGTCGGTATAATTGTTGCCGATCAGGAGGGGGAAGAATATAAACAGTTGGAATATGTTTCATCAGTTTCCGGAGCATGCTTTAGAAATATACAGTTTAAAATCGATAGAGCAGATCCTCCGCCCAAGGAGAACTCCTCCGGAAGAGATAAAAAAGATTAAATAAAAAAGAGGCATCACAGGAAGTAATTCAACCTTCTGAAACAGCCTCTTCTAATAATTCTATGGAGCGGGCGGGGAGAATCGAACTCCTAACCTAAGCTTGGGAAGCTCATATTTTACCACTAAACTACGCCCGCATGATCGTGCAGCAATGTGCTGCACAACAATGTTAGTATACTATTTTTTTCTATATTCTTCAAGAATATTTTTCAATAAATTCCGCCCTTCATCCGTCGATGCTGTTCCACTCGTTCGTCTTCACCTGCTTCAGGCAGTTCGGCAGATGATCCTGATGGGCGCGGTGGATCGCCACGCATTCGCGGCACATCCCGTGCCACCGGCAGAGCTCCTCGCAGGAGCAGTGACCGCCTTCAGCGAAGGCCTCCCGAAACTGTGTGACGAATTCCTTCTCCAGCCTCCGAGCTTCCTCTGTGTCTCCTCTTTTGAACGCTTCCAGCGCCTCTAATTCTATTGGATTATTCTCTATGATCATCGGTCCATTCCCTCAAAATCGCCAGCGCCGCAGTAATTGCCAGCGCCGCAGTGATTGCTATCGCCGCACAGCCCGCAGAAAGCAGATCTTCTGTCCCTGGGCGCTGAACTTATCCTCATATTCCGTGGTCACAAGCTCCGCCGGATCAGCGTCCGCGTGCAGGTTCCTGGATACGGATACGATACAGAACTCCGGCTGGCGGCGGATCTCATCCAGACTATATTCGAACAGACCCTGATTATCCGTCTTAAACTCCATGACTCCGCCCCGCTTCAGGACCCGAGCATATTCCCCAAGACGCTTTCCGCTGGTCAGCCGCCGCTTGGCGTGCCGTTCCTTAGGCCAGGGATCGCTGAAATTCAGGTAGATTCCGTCCACCTCGCCGTCGGCGAACAGCTCATCCATCCCGTTGATATACTGAAGCAGGATACGGGCGTTGTGAAGATCTCCGGCGTCAAGCTTCTCCAGGGCATGGAGGGCGACGCTCCGGTGGCCTTCCACCCCGAGCAAAGTCCTGTCCGGATGTTTCTCCGCCTGCCTTGCCAGGAACTGTCCCTTGCCGCATCCGATTTCCAGGTAAAAGGGCGCCGGTTCATTGCTGCCGTCAGCGCAGCCATCGGAGGGAACCGCTCCCATAATCGCCCGCGCCCAGGATCCCCGGTATTTCTCCGGATCTTCTATCATGTATTCTCCGTGAGCCGCCAGCTTCTCATCTAAATTCCTGATCTTACGCTGTCTCATGAGAACACCGTCCTTTCTACGATAATTGCTCCAAGAAATGCCGCAAGAATGATCATGCAGATCACATCCCAGCTCTGAATCTCCATCCGGTGGAGCCGGGTCCTGCCCTTTCCGCCCCGGTAGCAGCGGGCCTCCATAGCCATGGCCAGGTCCTGGGCGATGCGGAAGGCGCTGATAAACAGCGGCACAAGGATGGGAACCAGGGCTTTCGCCCTTGCGAAAATGTTCCCGCTCTCAAAGTCCGCGCCTCTCGCCTGCTGGGCCTTCATGATCTTATCCGTCTCTTCCATGAGCGTCGGGATAAAGCGCAGGGCGATGGACATCATCATGGCGATCTCGTGGGTATGGACGCCCAGGCGGCTGAGGGGGCTCAGCAGCCGTTCGATCCCGTCTGTCAGACGGATCGGCGTCGTCGTCAGCGTCAGCAGAGACGTGCCGATGATCAGCAGGATCAGCCGGACGCTCATAAATATCGCCAGATACAGCCCCTCATAGGTTATTTTCAGAAAATAGAACCGCCACATGATCCTGCCGTCTATGAAAAACATGTTCAGAAAAAATGTGAACATTAAAATAAACAGGATCGGCCGCAGGCCCCGCATAATGAATCCCAGGGGAACACGGGAAAGGATCACGACAAGAGCAAGTGCCCCTGCGCATATGGTAAATCCCGTAAAATCATTGACGATAAACAGCTCAATAATATAGAGAAGCGTGGCAATGATCTTCACCCTCGGATCCAGCTTATGGATCGGCGACTGCGTCGAATAATATTGTCCCAGTGTAATATCTCTGATCATTGTCTGTCATTTCCCTTCAGGTACTCAAGAAGTGCCTGCTCTGCGTCATCCCTGGTGAATACATCGGTTCGCACCATAACGCCCCGTTTCCTCAGCTCAAACATCATCTTCGTCGAATCCGGCACATCCAGGCCGATGATCTCCAGTCTGGACTTCTGGCGGAATGTTTCTGCCGGCGTCGTGACGGACACCAGTTTGCCGTGATCCATGACGATCACCTTATCTGCCAGCTCTGCTACATCGTTCATATTATGTGTGACGAAAATTATTATATTATTCTGCTCCCGATGGATCCCCCGGACCATATCCATGATCTCCCTGTGGGAACCCGGATCCAGACCGGCTGTAGGCTCGTCCAGGATCAGCACCTGGGGTTCCATGGCCACGACGCCCGCAATGGCGACACGCCTCCTCTGGCCGCCGGACAGTTCAAAGGGCGAGCGCTCCGCGATGCGGTCGTAATCGAGGCCTACCAGTTCG
Organism: uncultured Eubacteriales bacterium; assembly: GCA_900315125.1. Lineage (GTDB taxonomy): Bacteria > Bacillota > Clostridia > Peptostreptococcales > Anaerovoracaceae > Aminicella. The sequence goes on along the minus strand of OMXT01000087.1, from coordinate 3,460 downwards.
ACAGCCATGCGTACCCGTCTGTCCACTTCCTCTTCCGTAAGGCCGAGATTGTTCGGGCCGAAGGCCACATCCTTCGCTACGGTCTCCTCGAACAGCTGATACTCCGGGTACTGAAAAACGAGGCCGACTCTGCGGCGGACATCCCTCATCTGGACGCCGGGTTTAGTGATCTCCGTGCCCCCCACAATGATCGTCCCTTCATCCGGCTTCAGCAGTCCGTTCAGGTGCTGAAGCAGTGTAGACTTGCCGGAACCGGTATGACCGATGACTGCCATGATCTCGCCGTCGTAGACGTCGAAACTGATGTCGTCCAGCGCCCGCTGCTCGTCGGTCAGGCCTTTGTTATATATATGTGTAAGATTCCTTACCTGTATTGACATATGAACTCTACCAAATCCTCTGACGCGATAACATCCCCGGGCACATCAACGCCGCCGCGGCGCAGACGGTCTGCCAGATCCACCGCCATGGGCGGTTCCAGCCTGATGCTGCGGAGCATCTCCATATCCCCGTAGATCTCCCGGGGAGCGCCGTCCGCCGCGATCCTTCCCTGATCCATGATGACCACCCGGTCCGCCTGGGCAGCTTCCTCCATGAAATGGGTGATAAGGATCACAGTTATGCCCCTCTGATGCAATTTCCGGATGATCTTCATCACATCCCGCCTGCCCTGGGGATCCAGCATAGCCGTCGGCTCATCAAACACGATGCACTCCGGATCCATTGCAATGACCCCGGCGATGGCGATTCTCTGCTTCTGGCCGCCGGAAAGCTGATGGGGCGCCTTGAGCGCGCAGTCACTCATATTTACGGCAGCCAGCGCCTGATCCACCCGGCGCCGGATCTCATCCGCGGGCACGCCGAGATTCTCCGGACCAAATGCCACATCATCTTCCACGATGGATGAGACCAGCTGGTTGTCCGGATTCTGGAATACCATTCCCACCGCCTGCCGGACGTCCCAGATATGCTCTTCATCCCGGGTATCCCATCCGTTGACAGTGACCGTCCCTTCTGTGGGAACAAAGATACCGTTCAGGTTCTTAGCCAGCGTGGACTTGCCGGAGCCGTTCTGGCCTATGATCGCGGTAAAACTCCCCCGGAGAAAATCGATGGAAACATCAGAAATAGCGCGGACCGGCTCCTCGCCCTCCTCGCGGACATATTCATATATAAGATGTCTGATTTCGATAATATTATCCATTTCCCCTCCGGGATACAAAGACAAATTTAATTAAAAATACGGCATTCGCTTCCGTAATACCAGATATTCTAGAATATTATACTACAGAAGCACTGAATGCCGCAAGATGTTTACTGTTCGCTCACTGCGCTGTCTCTATTAAGTATCTCCATAAACTCTTCGCCGGTTATAGTCTCCTTCTCATACAGGAACTGGGAGAGCTCGTCCAGTTTGTCCCGGTTCGCCTCCAGAAGCGCTCTTGCCTTCTGATGCTGTTCCCGCACCAGATCCACGACCTTCTGGTCGATCAGATCCTGCGTCGCGGCGGAGCATGCAAGTGACGTGTCGCCGCCGAGATACTGGTTGTTCACCGTCTCCAATGCCACCATATCAAAGTCATCGCTCATGCCGTAGCGGGTGATCATTGCCCTTGCCAGCCTGGTTGCCTGCTCAATATCGTTGGATGCTCCCGTGGTGATCCTTCCGAATTTGACCTCTTCGGCTGCCCGTCCTGCGGTAAATGTCGCAATCTTATTCTCGATTTCCTCCTTGGACAGAAGATACTTATCTCCCTCATCCACCTGCAGGGTATAGCCCAGCGCTCCCGACGTCCTGGGAATGATCGTGATCTTCTGCACCGGCGCGGAATTGCTCTGAAGCGCTGCTACCAGTGCGTGACCGATCTCGTGATATGCCACCGTGCGCTTTTCTTCATCCGAAAGGATGGCATTCTTCTTCTGATAGCCCGCGATGACGACCTCTATGCTCTCTTCCAGGTCGCTTTCCGTGACCGTCTGTCTGCCGCCCCGGACAGCCCGCAGCGCCGCCTCATTGACGATATTCGCCAGCTCCGCGCCGGAAGCACCGGAAGCCATCCTGGCTACTGTATGGAAGTCCACATCATCCGCCAGCTTCACCTTGCGGGCATGGACCTTCAGTATCGCCTCTCTTCCCTGAAGATCCGGAAGTTCTACAGGCACCCGCCGGTCGAAACGTCCCGGTCGGAGCAGCGCCGGATCCAGGGATTCCGGACGGTTCGTCGCCGCCAGGATCATGACGCCGCTGTTGCTTTCAAATCCGTCCATCTCCGTCAGGAGCTGATTCAGTGTCTGCTCCCGCTCGTCGTTGGTGCTCAGCTGATTATCTCTCTTCTTGCCAATTGCGTCGATCTCATCGATGAACACGATGCAGGGCGCCTTCTCCTTCGCCTGATCGAAGAGGTTCCTGACCTTGGACGCGCCCATGCCTACAAACATCTCCACGAACTCCGACCCGGAGATCGAGAAGAAGGGGACATTGGCCTCCCCTGCTACTGCCTTAGCCAGCATGGTCTTACCGGTTCCCGGAGGTCCGACAAGAAGAACGCCCTTGGGCATGGATGCTCCCACGGACGTATATTTGTCCGGGTTGTGGAGGTACTCCACGATCTCCATGAGATTTTCCTTTGCCTCGTCCTCACCGGCCACATCGTCAAAATGAATGCCTTCTGTAGACTGTACATACAGTTTGGCGTTGCTCTTGCCTGCGCCGAACATCATGGAGCCTCCGCCTCCGCCTGCACGATCCATCATCTTTCGGCTCAGGTAATTGCCGAACCAGAGGAAGAATATGATCGGCAGCACCCATCCCAGGATACTGGCCAGTACATACCCGTTCCGACCCTTTTCAATATCCGTAGTGAACGTCGCTCCTGACTTGTAAAGACGGTCCGTAAGTCCCGGGTCATTCATGAGCCCCGTCTCATAGACTGTCTCATCCTCTTTCAGCGTGTAGACGATCTTATTGGACTGGACCTCTACCTTGTCGATCTGCTTGTTCTCCGTCGCCTTCATGAACGTGCTGTAATCCACATCCTTAATCGCCTGTTTCTGCAATGCAGGCATACCGATCATATTGAATACGAGAATGATCGCCAAAATGATCAGATAATAATAGATCATCGGTCTTCTCGGGTTTTTGACTTCTTTCATAACTGCCCCTTTTCTTTACTGTATTGCTCTAATCCCGTACATTAAAATTAAAATGTACAGACAAATCTAATATTTGATTGATTATACCACAAATATACATTTCTAACCATAAAATGAGGCTACCGCAATGCGACAGCCTCATATGTATTTCCGTTATTCGGTTAAGTAATTTAATTACTCAATGATCTCGGTTACAACGCCGGATCCTACGGTTCTTCCACCTTCTCTGATAGCGAAACGCAGTCCCTCTTCGATAGCGATCGGTGTGATCAGCTTGATGGTCATTACTACGTTATCTCCAGGCATG
>OMXT01000018.1 GCA_900315125.1 uncultured Eubacteriales bacterium | reverse complement strand
TCTATCACAAGAAGGTGGCCTCTATTTTATTCTCTCGGATTATCCTCTTCTCCCTAAAACCTCCACATCTATTTTACACTAACCAGTCCTGTTTATTTGCCATATAAAAAAATCACGTTTCGAAAACTGCTGAGGCGGAGGGCGGAGAAGAGTTACCTCACTGGGTTAGAGGAAATCAATAGAAATTCAGTGGAGTAAATTTCCGATGACTTGATATAATTTCCGATTAATGATATTATATTTCCGAAAGGAGAGCGAAAATGGTTATGGGTAAGTATATTGGGTCGACGGAAGCGGCAGGGCTGCTGGATATCACCAGCCGAAGGGTTATCGGGCTGTGCCGCGCGGGAGAGCTTCCCGGTGCTGTTCAGAACGGAAGGCGGTGGCAGATTCCCATGGATTCTGTCCTGAAGCTTGCGGCAGAAAGAAGAGAAGCAAAAGGAACGGAACGGCCAGATGTAAAACCCTGTGCCGTAGGCAGTACATCCTATATTGAGATATCAAGAGACTGTTACTATGTAGATAAAACGCTGCTGGTAAAAGAACTGATCGACGATCGCAGTATGGTTACCCTATTTACCCGGCCCAGGCGTTTCGGAAAAACACTCGCGCTCAATATGCTGAAGACATTTTTTGAGATCAGTGAAGATGATACATCAGTCTATTTTCAGGATAAAGCCATATGGCGATGCGGAAAAATGTATCAGGAACAGCAGGGGAAATATCCTGTCATTTTCCTGACATTTAAAGACGTCAGATTCGATTCCTGGCAAGCCAGCCGCGAAGCAATACAGATCGTTATCCGGGATGAATACCGGCGGCACAGGGAACTGGCAGACAGCCATTCTATGGATGCGGTAGACAAAGATTATTACCAGCGGATGATTCAGGGAAAATTGAGCGAGGTGGAGTACAGCCGTTCACTGCTGAATTTGACGTATATGCTGAGCAGGCATTATCATCAGCAGGTCATAATTCTTATTGATGAATACGATACACCGATCCAGCAGGGCTTTGTCAGAGGATTTTATGGTGAAGTGATCTCTTTCATGAGGAATCTTTTTTCCGGGGGCCTGAAGGATAATGAAAACCTGGCGTTCGGTGTACTGACAGGAATTTTGCGTGTTTCCAAGGAGAATCTGTTCAGCGGGCTGAATAACCTGGCAGTTAATACGATCCTGGATGAAAAATATAGTACTTATTTCGGTTTTACGGAAGAAGAAGTTCTGGCAATGACATCGTATTACAGCCGCGGGGACAGAATGCAGGAAATCAGGGACTGGTATGACGGATACTGTTTTGGAAAGACGGATATCTACAATCCATGGTCTGTGTCCAATTACTTCTATAACGACTGCGTACCGAAGAACTTCTGGGTGAATACGAGCGATAATGGGATAATCCATGAAGTAATGGGGCAGATGTCTCCGGAAACGGCAGCGGAACTGACAGGGCTTATGCAGGGAAGCAGTATTTCGACACAGATCAATACAGAGGTAATCTATCCGGGGATTTCTGACGGGCCGGATGCAGTGTTCAGTTTCCTGCTGTTGGCAGGATATCTTACATTGGATGGCCAGATACAGGAGACAGAGCTTGGGACATATGGAAACCTGAAGCTGCCCAACCGGGAAATACACCGAGTCTACAATACGGAGATTCTCTCCTGGATCAGGGGTTTTGCCGGAACAAACGCGGTCACGCAGATAGAAAAGGCACTTTATTTGAATGACGCAGAGCGGATGCAAAAGGCGCTCAGGACATATATGGTCAGCTGCATCAGCAGTTTCGACAGCGCGTCGGAAGGCTTTTACCATGGCATGATCCTTGGTCTTGTGGCTTCCCTTTCGACACGGTACTATATCCGGTCGAACAGAGAATCCGGTGATGGACGCTTTGACGTACAGCTTGAACCGAAAGTTAAGACACTTCCGGGTATTGTGATGGAATTTAAGGCAGCGGCTGCCGCGGAGAAGGAAAAACTGCCCGTTCTGGCGGATGAAGCGCTGAACCAGATCGAGGATCGTTCCTATAGAACAGAAATGCTGGAGCAGGGTATCAGTGATATCGTATGCTATTGTATTGCTTTTGCGGGGAAAGAGGCCTGCGTCAAGATTCGCAAGTAGTGTCTTTTTATCAATAAAATCTGCCCGGGCATGCTTAATGTCCGGGCAGATTTTGTGCGCGGGTTTATTCTCCGGCGGGAAGACGGTCTTTCTTCGACCGGGAGGGCAGCTGGGAAATGACCACAGCGCCGAAGATGAGGAGGCAGCCCAGGTAACCCCGGGGATCCATGGCTTCGTGGAGGATGATAGCTCCTGTAATGACGGAGAACACCGACTCCAGGCAGAGGATCAGCGAAGCCTCGGAAGGATCTGCGTCCGCCTGTGCAACGATCTGCAGAGTATAAGCGATGCCGCAGGAGAAGATGCCCGCGTAGAGGATCGGGAACCAGCTGTGCAGGATGGCGCCCCAGTCCGGACTTTCGAAGATAAACATCAATACGATGGTGATCCCGCCGGCGATCAGGAACTGGATGCAGGACATCTTGACCCCGTCGACCTTCGGCGAGAAGTAGTCGATGATCATGATGTGAATGGCAAAGGCGAAGGCACAGAGCAGTACGAAGAAATCGCCCCGCTGCAGATGGAATGACTCGCCTGCCGGGATGCACAGCAGATACAGTCCCGCTGCTCCGGCAAGGACGCAGACCCAGATAATGGGCCGCACCTTGCGTCCGAGAACGATGGACAGGATGGGCACGATGACGGCGTAGAGAGATGTGATAAACCCGGATTTGCCGGCAGTGGTAAAGTAAATGCCGTACTGCTGCAGGTTGGATGCCACGAAGAGGGCCAGGCCGCAGCACAGGCCGCCCAGGAGCAGCAGCTTCTGATCCGCCTTCTTCTGTTCCGGCGTGCGTTCGTCTGCGGGATTTTTCTTTTTATTTATTCCATCCAGGACGAGAATGACCGGGATCAGGGACAGACCGCCGATGAACGTCCGGATGCCGTTGAATGTAAATGTTCCGATATCTGCTCCCACCTTCTGGGCAACAAAGGCAGAACCCCAGATGAAGGCGGTCAGTAACAGCAGAATGTCGCTTTTCAGTCTTTTATTCATGACACACTTCCTTTCCATGAATGAGTGGTAATTTTCTGTGTTTTGCGGATCCGGAAGAAACAGTCTGGTCCGTCTTCTGGCTCTGACCGCCGGCGCTCCGCCCGCCTGTGGGTAGCCAGGCGGGCAGGGAGACCGGGATTCGGAAGTCAGGGGCGGGCCGCTGCGCATGCAGCCCGCCGCGGAAGTGTTTCCTTCCTTGATCCTGTAATCAGTATAGCCTGATATCGCAGTGCATGGATTTGTAGTTTGCTAAAATTATAAGAAAGTTATTTGTCTAAAGCACAAATATACGGTAAAATAATGAGGAAGGAATGGAAAGGAGCGGATATGGCACTCAATGTAGCGGATATACTGAAGATACCGATCATGGAGCATTCTCGTCTGGTGGCGGGCAGAAAGGGGCTGTCCCGCCAGGTCACCTCCGTGGGATTTGCGGACTGGGAGTGGATCGAGCAGTCCCATCCGGATTTTCAGAAGGACATCGTGGAGGCTTTTGAACCGGGACAGTTCGTATTCACGAACCTGGTCTTTGCCGTAAACGATATCTCCATGATCATGAAGGCAGTGAAAGACTTGTCGTACTGCGGCATATCATGCCTTTGTTATAAAACAGCGCTGTTCCAGACGCTGCCCCGGGACGTGCTGGAATTCTGCGAGGAGCATGACCTGCCCGTGATCGCCTACGGGCGGGATATTTTCGTGGAGGACGCCATGTTCAGTGTCATGGAAGCGGTGCGTGCCGGCGATAACGCTTATCTTACAGAAGAGACCATGACCCGGATGATCACGGACCGGATCAGCGCAACGGAGGTCCGGACCATATCCCGGGAGGTCTCGGTTCGTTTCAAGCCCTGGGCCCAGGGGGTGTTCCTCGCCCCCGCCGCGGGCAGCCGGGAATGGGACGCGGACCGCATCGTCCGCCGGTATTACCTGAACAAGGGGCTGCACCGCAAGTCGATCATTTCCCGGTACCGGGACGGGATCCTCTGCCTGATCACCGCCGGCAGCGATGACCCGGAAACCTACCGGATCATTCTCGGGGAGATCATGGATGTGCTGTCCATACGCCGGCAGGATGTGACAATGGCATTCAGCGGGATCTATGTGCCCTACGATCACCTGGACCGATGCGTCCGGGAGGCCTATCACGCTTATGTGGGGCAGCGGGTGCTGGGAGCATCGTCTCTGCATTACGATGAGCTGGGATCGCTGCGGTTCCTGATCCCCATGTCCGGAGACGTGAGCGCCCTGGAGTTTTCCGACAGGCTTCTGGAACCCCTGGAGGATTCGGAGCATTATATGGAAACAGCCAGGGCCTATGTGGCATGCTCCGGGGATGCTCCCGCAGCAGCGGCTGCGCTGCAATGCCACGTGAACACGGTTCGGTACCGCATGGGCAGGATCAAAGCCATGATCGGCCGGGAGTCCATCAGTGACAGCGAGCTCTTCCGGGAGCTTTCGCTGGCGCTGGATATCCGCCGGATCCGGGAGATCTATGTGGTGTGACATGCTGGATGCGCCAGTAGTTTTCACTATTGGAATGGTATTTTCTAAATATTTCACGATTTCCGATACGCCTGTGGTATAATCTTTGTTATATAAAAACAAAAATACATTTCGGAATCAGGAGGCGATACCCATGATAAATGATGATGAGAAGCGAGTTCTGGAGCTGGCGGCGGAGATCGATGCGCCGGATCAGGCGGCAATGGACGCGGCGGCGGAGCGGCAGTCCAACCTGGCGAAAGTCCCGGGCAGCCTGGGCAAGCTGGAGGACATGTCCATCAAGATGGCAGGGATCACGGGGAATGTGACCGGAAATGATCTGAAAAAGCAGTGTGTTGCCATATTCAGTGCAGATAACGGCGTAGTGGCGGAAGGAGTCGCTTCGGCGCCTCAGTCTGTGACCCAGTCCCAGACCATCAACTTTACCCGGCGGATCACCGGCGTCAGTTCGCAGGCGAAGTATTTCGGCATCGATCTCCTCGTTGTAGATATGGGCAATGCTCTGCCTATACCGGAAGAGCTGTATACGGATTCCATGCTGACACCGGAGGGCGGGATCCCCGTACAGATCGTCAACCGCCAGTTGGGCAAGGGCACGAAGGATCTTGCCAAAGAGCCGGCCATGACACGGGTGCAGGCGGTACAGGGCCTGCTGACTGGATTTGAGGCGGCAGACGCCATGAAGAAGGCAGGCGTCCAGCTCTGCGGCATCGGGGAGATGGGTATCGGCAATACGACCACCAGCTCCTGTCTGCTGGAAGCGCTGACAGGTATCGGCGCAGAGGACCTGGTAGGCCGGGGCGGCGGCCTGAATAACGAGGGTCTGGCGGCTAAGATAAAGATCGTCGGCGAGGCAGGCATGCGCTGCCGGGACATGGATCCCATCGACAAGCTGGCGAACGTTGGCGGATTCGATATCTGCGCCATGACAGGATGCTTCCTGGGATGCGCCCGGAATCACATTCCTGTAGTCATCGACGGATTCATATCCATTACGGCAGCCTGCATGGCCCGGGAATTCAACCCGCTCGTTACAAATTACATGTTTGCTTCTCATAAATCTACAGAGATCGGCTATGTAGCGGCTATGGATCGCCTGGGCCTGGCTCCCATGTTCGACCTGGGCATGCGTCTGGGCGAAGGCAGCGGCTGTCCCATCGCCTTCAAGATTCTGGAAGCGGCATGCGCGACCATGGACCTGATGAAGACGCTGGCAGAAGGCTCCATCGATGACGGTTACCTGGATGAGATCCGAAAGGGTAATTTCTTCTGATATGTACAAAGGCCGGACCGGCGGGGGCTCGGACGACAGGCTTCTCCGGCCTGAACCATTGATCCAGCCGGTCCGGTTCTGACTGACATAGAAAGGACGTTACGAATCATGAATATCTTTATCAGCGGCGGCTGCAAAAATGGCAAGTCCCTCCACGCCCAGGAGCTGGCCCGGGACATGGCGAGGGAACAGAATGTTCCCCTCTATTATATTGCCACCATGATTCCGGCAGATGAAGAGGACCGCCAGCGGATCCGGGGTCACCTGGCGGCCAGGGACGGCTGGGGCTTCACCACCCTGGAGCAGCCCCTGGATCTGCTGGGCTGCCTGGCGGAGCCGGGGGATGGGTCAGCGCTCGGGAAAGATATGCAGCTGGCAGGAACGGAGCTTGCGCCCGGGAAGGGCGATCCCCGGGGCGCGTTCCTGATGGACAGCGTGACCGCACTCCTTTCCAACGAGATGTTCCGCTCAGACGGCACCTACGATCCGGACGCAGGGGAACGGGTGGCAGAGGATCTGGTAAAGTTCGCGAAGCGGACGGGCAATACGGTGTTCGTCAGCGATTTCATTTACTCAGACGCCCGGATATTCGATGAAATGACAGAAAACTACCGCAGGTCCCTGGCATACTGCGACAGGGCCCTGGCCCAGGTCTGCGACCGGGTCATAGAGACGTCCTTCGGCACGTTCCGGGACCTGAAATGACCTTTACGACTGAATGGGAATACCGGCCGGTCAGGGCTTTGTTCGGGGAGGGGCTGCGCCGTTGACAAAAGCCTGCTTCATGTTAAACTGATACTGTAACCGCCTCCGGGTTTACCGGAGGTTTTTTCGAATACACGCGGGAGTTTTTGATGAAACTGATTATTGCTTTTTTTATGGCGTGGGGGAATTTTATTACCCTGCCCTGTCCCTATAAGCGGTGGGACGGCGCGCTGAAGAACCTGATGCTGGCCTTCCTCCCCTCTGTGGGCGCTGTGGTGGCCGGCCTCTGGTGTCTGCTGGCGTGGGCGCTGCAGCTGCTGCACCTGCCCATCACGATCCAGGCGATCGCCCTGGAGTTTTACCTGTTCGCCATATGCGGATTCATGCATCTGGACGGGTTTATGGACTGCAATGACGCCATCCTGTCCCGCCGTCCCCTGGAGGAACGGCAGCGGATCCTGAAGGATTCCAACGTCGGAGCGTTTGCTGTTGTGACGCTGGTCTTTCTGCTTATTGCCCAGTTTACCTGTATGGTTACGCTGGCGATGACGTCCGGACCGGCCCGATATCTGTTTTTCTTCCTGCTGCCGATCCTGAGCCGGGGATCTGCCGGACTGCAGGTGATGGACCACCGCCCCATCGGCCATTCGCAATATAAGGAGGACTGGACGCGGCCCAAAGGAGGGGACCGGGCCGCGTCCCTGATCCAGATGGGGGTATACATTGCCGCCGCCTTCGGCATTGCTGCATATGTCATCCGATATTCTGTAAATTATTCCACCTTTTCAATAGCAGGCGCCTTTGGTACTTATCTGATGATTCCCCTGGGCGCCCTGACTGTCTGCGTGGTGACCGGCCTGATCGCCGGCACCTACGCCCGCCGCCAGCTGGGCGGCATGTCGGGCGACATCGCCGGCTATGTGATCTGCTGGTCGGAGCTGGGCGGATGCCTTGCTATGTCGGTGCTGGTTGCATTATAGAAGCGGACAGAAGTATACAGTGGGCAGAAAATATAAGAAAGGAACGATCGTATGATTCTCATTATCGGGGGAGCGTATCAGGGTAAACTGGAATACGCGAGAGCGGAATTTGGACTGAAAGACGAAGAGATCAGTATTGTACCAAAGGACAGCGAGGCGTGCAGTGCTCCAGATGCAGACAGTTTTCCGCCTCTGGATCTCAGCCGGCGGGCAGTATACGGGCTGGAGCGCTGGGTTCTGGCCTGTGTAAAGGATGGAAAGGATCCGAAGGAATATCTGGAGCAGCATCAAGATGATCTGACAGGGAGAGAAGACCGTATCCTCATCGCCATGGATATTTCCCAGGGCGTGGTGCCTATGGATCCCACGGAACGGGCATGGCGGGAGGAAAACGGCAGAACGCTGGTGTGGCTCGCCGGGAAGGCGGATCGGGTAGTCCGGGTGTTCTGCGGCATACCGCAGGTCATCAAATGACTCGGAAATTGTGAAACATGACACCGGGAATTTATAAATCGCAAATAAACGATAAATAAGCAATACGAGTGGATACATCAAATAAAACACGCGGAGTTTCCTAATATGGCAAAGAAAAATAAAGAAGAAAAGCGCGGGTTCCGCGGGCGGTCCCGGATCCTGCTCATAAGGCACGGCATTACAGAGGGCAACAAGAAACGCTGGTTTTACGGCGCGGTGGATATTCCCCTGCTGCCCCAGGGAGAGGCAGGGCTGAAGCGGCTGCGGGACCGGGGCATGTATCCCCAGATCCCGGAGGACGCCCAGTGCTTTACATCGGAGCTGAAGAGGACGGAGCAGACACTGGACATCATCTATCCCGGACACCAGAAACCGCGGAAAATAGCGGATCTCAACGAGATGAACTTCGGTATTTATGAATGCCATGATTACAATGAGCTGAAGGACGATCCTGAGTTTCAGAAATGGGTTTTCGATCAGGAGGGCGATGTGGTGCCGGAAGGCGGCGAGTCCCGGAACCAGTTCCGCCGCCGGGTGGAAGAAGGATGGAAGTATCTGTACGGGCAGCACCGGCTGAAGGAGTGGTCTCATCGCCACGGCGGAGAGGACGCGGTGACGGTGGCAGTCATCCACGGCGGCGCCATCGGCGCCATCATGCAGCACCTGTGGCCCGGGGTCAACGGCAACATGTACGACTGGACGCCGGAGCCGGGCCGGGGCTATGTACTGGAACTGAAGGAAGGAGATCTTGAGGGATATGAGGAAATCACAGAGATAAAGAAACTGGGCTTCGGGTTGATGCGGCTTCCGCGGCTCGCCGTTGAATCTGACGGGAACAAAGCCCTGACCGGTCCGAACTACGACATGGACCAGCTGAAGAAGATGGTTGACGCTTTCATGGAAAAGGGATACACCTATTTCGACACCGCCTGGGGTTATGACAACGGCGGTTCAGAGAAGGCTATTAAAGAAGCCCTTGTGGACCGGTATCCCCGGGACAGCTTTCACCTGGCGACCAAGCTGCCCGCATGGCTCGCTTCCAGTGAGAACGAGGCGAAGGCTATGTTCCATACATCCCTGGAGCGGATGGGGACAGAATATATCGACTATTACCTGCTCCACAATCTGGGCGAGGGCAGGAGCCATGCCTTTGATGAATATCACATCTGGGACTATCTGCTGAAGGAAAAGATGCAGGGCAAGATCCGGAAACTGGGATTCAGCTTCCACGACAAAGCAGATGTGCTGAAAGAGATCCTGAAGGAACATGCCGCTGAAATGGACTTCATCCAGCTGCAGCTGAACTACGCGGACTGGGAGTCGCCCCGGGTAGAAGCCCGGAAATGCTACGAGGCAGCGCGGGAATACGGCCTGCCCATCGTGGTCATGGAGCCGGTAAAGGGCGGAAATCTTGCTATGCTGCCCCCGGAAGCGGCTAAAGTGCTGAAGGACGCTGCGCCGGATAAGTCGCTGGCATCCTGGGCCATGCGGTTTGCTATGGGACTGCCCGGCGTCTTCGTGGTGCTCAGCGGCATGTCCAGCCTGGAGCAGATGGAGGACAACCTGGCGACAGCAGAAGCATTTCAGCCGCTCAATGGGAAAGAAAAGGAAGCACTGAAGGGCGCGGCGGACGTGCTGGATTCTGTAGATATGATCCGCTGTACCTACTGCCGCTACTGCACCAAGGGCTGTCCTGCCAAAATAAATATCCCCGGCGTTTTCCGGGCGAGTAACGTAAATACGGTTTATGGAAACCTGGAGGGCGCCAGAGGCAACTACGGCTGGGAAACCAGCACAGGAGGCAAAGCCGGGGACTGCATCCAGTGCGGCCAGTGCGAGTCCGTGTGCCCTCAGCAGCTTCCCATTATCGAGTACCTGGCACAGGCTTCGGCACTCTTTGATGAGAAGGCGGAAGACTAAATCACCGTAACAGAAATTTCTCCGGTGTGGAGGATCTCCCGGCGGCCGTCGGGATACTCGACCATAAGGCCGCCGTCATCGGAAATGCCTGTGGCGACAGCGGGGATGCCTTCCTCATCGTAGGTGGGATGGATCAGGATCCGGCGGCCGATGATGAAGCAGCGGCGGCGGTATTCATCCAGGAATGAACGGGATTCCACATCGCTGAGAAGCGCATATGTCTCGTTGATGAGCTCCGCGGCAAGGCGACTCCGGGAGAAAGATCCGGGCTCTTCAGACAGGGGTCCTGCTATGTGGCTGATCTCCTCAGGGAAACTGCCCGGGAAGCAGTTGATGCCCGTGCCGATGATCAGGCCGTCGATCTGGCCGGTCTCCAGGTTCGTGGTTGCTTCTGTCAGGATGCCGCAGGTCTTGCGGCCGTTATAATAGATGTCGTTTACCCATTTGATGGAGGGTTCTATGCCGCAGACCGTCTGGATTGCCCGGCATGCGGCAACGGCACAGGCCATGGTAACGAAGAGGGACTGGTCCAGGCGGAAGGACGGCTGAAGACCGATGGTGAGATAGAGCCCTGTCCCTCCGGGAGACAGGAAGGAGCGGCCCAGTCTGCCCCGTCCTGAAGTCTGTTTATTTGCAATGATCGCAATTGGGCGATGAGACAGTGTTTCCAATTTCATCAGGTCGTTTGTAGATGTTACACTCTGGTATACCTGAAGGTCCACGGGAGCGTTGAGAAACCGCTGGACCGATTCCAGAGACAGCACGTCGGTGCTGCCTATGAGGCGGTAACCGGACCCGGTTTTGCTCTCTACTTCGTACCCTTCTCTTTTCAATGCGGCGGCTGCCTTCCATACGGCGTTGCGGGACACCTGGAGGCGGTCCGCGATCTGCTGGCCGGATATGAACTGGCCAAGGCTGTCGTTCAGCAGATTCAGCATTTCTGATTTGGTTGACATAATATTTCCTCCGAATTTTACGGTTATATAAACAGTATGATCACAGGGTCGTCGGATCCTGGACTGTCCGTAATTAATATATCATTTCATCGTACAAGTGTTAAGACAAAAAGAGGCGCAGTATACCAGAGAAATGTTAAGATTTCCTGAAATTCCTGCGAAGAACTTTCTTTCCCTTACATTATATGATATCATAATTTGATAGTTCGCGGAACGAGTCCGTCCTGCCGGATAACAAACGGACAGGCCTTTGTTGAAGCAGGAGGCATCAGCTGCGGACGCAGTAAGGAGGAAGATCAGTTTATGGAGTCCCATCAATTTGGGCTGTACATTGCAGCGATCATTATACTGGTTGTCTTTTCGGCCTATTTCTCAGCAACGGAAACGGCGTTCACATCGCTGAACCGGATCAAGCTGAAGAACATGGCAGGGGACGGGAACCGGCGGGCCAAACGGGTGCTGGACCTGGAGGATCAGTATGACACGCTGCTATCCACCATACTTGTTGGAAATAACATAGTCAACATCGCAAATACAGCCATTGCGACGGTTTTGTTCATTCGGCTGTACGGCCAGTACGGCGCTACGATCTCTACTGTCGTCATGACCATCGTGGTCCTCGTCTTCGGTGAGGTTACGCCCAAGAGCCTGGCCAAGGAATTTCCCGAGCGGTTCGCCATGTTTGCGGAGCCGCTGATTTACGTGCTGATGGTCGTGCTCACGCCGGTCAATCTTTTGTTCGCCGGGTGGAAGAAGCTCCTGATGATCCTGTTTAAGACGGGAGGAGACCGTTCGATCACAGAGGATGAGCTGAAGACCATCGTGGAGGAAGCGGAGACCGAGGGAAGCATAGAGACGGACCAGAAGGAACTGATCCAGAATGCCATAGAGTTCAACGAGCTTGAGGCCTTCGACGTGCTGACGCCCCGGGTGGACATTAAGGCGATAGACATAGAAATGAGCCGGGAAGAAGTGGGCAAACTCTTTCTGGACACGGGATTTTCCCGGCTGCCGGTCTACGAGGATGACCTGGATACGATCCTCGGCGTGCTGAACCAGAAGGATTTCCACAATTTCGTCGTAGGGCAGAACCGGAATATTTCGGATTTCGTCAAACCGGTTGTATTCGTGGCAGGTTCCATCAAGTGTTCCGCATTGCTGAAGAAGCTCCAGGCCAAGAAGACCCAGATCGCCATCGTCGTAGACGAGTACGGCGGAACAGAGGGCCTTGTGACCATGGAGGATATCATAGAAGAGCTCGTCGGAGAGATCTACGATGAGCATGACGAGGTAGAGACGGCCGAGATCACACCGCTCCAGGATGGAAGCTACCGGGTGCTTGGGAGCGCCAATGTGGAGAAGCTGTTTGACTACTTCGATGAAGAGATAGAGACCGATGCGACTACAGTGAACGGCTGGGTCGTACTTCAGATCGATAAACTGCCGGAAGTGGGGGACGCCTTTTCCTATGATGCGGGAGGGCAGATCTTCTCGGGCAGAGTGACCCGCGCCGACGGGCGCAAGGCGATAGAAATCAATTTAAGAGTGGAACCCAAGCCGGAGCTTGAGGAGATCCAGAAAGGGGAATAACATAAATGAGCTTAGTAGAAAAGATCTTTGGAGATCTGAATAAGAGAGAGATCAAGAAAGTAGAGAAGATCGCCCAGAAGGTGGAGTCCTTTGACGCGGCGATGGCAGCGCTCTCCGATGAGGAGCTGAAGGCCAAGACGCCGGAATTCAAAGAGCGCCTGGCAAAGGGCGAGACGCTGGACGACATCCTGCCCGAGGCATTCGCCGCCTGCCGTGAAGCTGCCTGGAGAAGCGTCGGCATGAAGCCCTTCCACGTACAGATCATCGGCGGCATCGTCCTTCACCAGGGCAGGATCGCTGAGATGAAGACTGGTGAAGGAAAGACCCTGGTAGCGACGCTGCCGACCTACCTGAACGCATTGGAAGGCAAGGGCGTCCACGTGGTGACCGTCAATGATTACCTGGCTAAGCGCGACTCGGAGTGGATGGGCAAGGTCTATTCCTTCATGGGTCTGACGGTGGGCTGCGTCATCCACGGAATAACGGAAGAAGAGCGGAGGGCTGCTTACCAGGCGGACATCACATACGGGACCAATAATGAGTTCGGATTCGACTACCTGAGAGACAACATGGTGACCTACGAGGAAGAGCTGATGCAGCGGGAGCTGAATTACGCCATCGTGGACGAGGTGGACTCCATCCTTATCGATGAGGCCAGGACGCCGCTGATCATTTCCGGCCAGGGCACCCAGTCCACCAAGCTGTACCGGCTGGCAGACGACTTCGTCCGCACACTGACGAAGGACGAGGACTACGAGGTAGAGGAAAAGGATGAGCAGGTATCCCTGACAGACCAGGGCGTCAGAAAGGCAGAGGAGTATTTCGATCTGGAGAACTTCGGTGATCCGGAGAATATGGAGATCAACCACAACGTAGGACAGGCGCTCCGCGCCCACGCGCTGATGGAGCGGGATGTGGACTATATCGTAAAAGACGGAGAGATCATCATCGTCGACGAGTTCACCGGCCGTCTGATGTACGGACGCCGCTACAGCAACGGACTGCACCAGGCCATCGAGGCCAAGGAGCATCTGAAGGTCCGCTCTGAGTCCAAGACGCTGGCGACCATCACGCTGCAGAATCTGTTCCGCATGTATAATAAGCTTGCCGGAATGACCGGTACTGCTAAGACAGAGGAAGATGAGTTCCGGGATATCTACAACATGGACGTTGTGGTCATCCCGACGAATAAGCCCGTCATCCGTGACGATAAGCCGGATGCGGTCTATCCCCATGAGACCGGAAAATTCCGGGCCATTGTAAACCGGGTAGAAGAGGTCCACGCTACCGGACAGCCCGTGCTGGTCGGTACCATCAGCATCGAGATCTCTGAGAAGATCAGCGACATGCTCAAGAAGAAGGGCATCCCCCATAACGTACTGAACGCCAAGCAGCATGAGCGCGAGGCGGAGATCGTCGCAGAGGCAGGCCGCATCGGCATGGTGACCATCGCAACCAACATGGCCGGACGAGGCACCGATATCATTCTGGGAGGCAACCCGGACTTTGAGGCACGGAAAGAGATGCGGAAGAACGGATTTACGGATGAGCAGATCAGCTTCGCCACCGGATTCGCCAGATCCGATGATCCGGAGATGAACGCCGCACGGGAAGCCTACCGCAAATATCACGACGAGTTCAAGGTCGAGAGAGACGAAGAACACGATAAGGTCGTCGCTCTGGGCGGTCTGTGCATCATAGGAACCGAGCGCCACGAGTCCCGCCGTATCGACAACCAGCTGCGAGGCCGTGCCGGACGTCAGGGAGACCCGGGCCAGACCCAGTTCTTCATTTCTCTGGAGGATGACCTGATGCGCCTGTTCGGCGGCGAGCGGATGCAGGGCATGGTCGAGAAGATGGGCATGGAGGAGGACGACGCCATAGAGGCCAAGATGCTGTCCCGGTCCATAGAAAACGCCCAGAAGAAGGTTGAGGGCAGGAACTTCGGCATCCGTAAATACGTACTCCAGTACGATAATGTCATGAATAAGCAGAGGGAGATCATTTACGGGGAGCGTCGCAAAGTCCTGTTCGGCGAGGATCTCCGCGAGTATATCATGAACATGATGAAGGATCTGGTATCCCACATCGTGGAGCCCATCACCCTGGAATCCAAATACCCGGAGGAATGGGACTTTGTTACACTGAATAAAAACCTCCGCCGTCTGACGAGGGCATACCAGGGCAAGGATGAGTATGACACCGATGAGCTGGTGGTCATGACCGCGGAATCCCTGCAGGAGGATATCATCGCTGAGTTTGAGGCGATCTACAAACAGAAGGAAGAAGAGATCGGCGCGGAGCGGATGAGAGAAGTAGAGCGCATGATCCTGCTCCGGGTCGTAGACAACCTGTGGATGGATCAGATCGACGCCATGGATCAGTTAAAAGAAGGAATCGGACTGCGGGCTCTGGGCCAGCAGGATCCGGTCGCCGCCTATGCCAAGGAAGGCTTTGACATGTTTGACGCCATGGTCAACGAGATCCGTGAGGAGACCGTTCAGTACTGCTACAGCGTGACGATCCAGACCGATACCCAGCGCCGGACCGTCATCCAGATCGGCGGCGAGTCCAAGGCAGAGGAAGTGGACGAGGGCATCATGAACGCTATGGCAGCCAGCCAGGGCCAGCCGGCGCCGGAGGCAGGACCGGAGCCTGAGGCAGAAGTGCCGGAGCGGGAATATCACCAGGAGACTGTCCGCAGAGACCGTCCGAAAATCGGACGCAACGATCCCTGCCCCTGCGGAAGCGGAAAGAAATACAAGAACTGCTGCATGCAGAAAGACCTTGAGAGAGAAAGGATGAATCAGAATGCTTAAACTGGATCCGATCAAACAGGAGCTTCCGAAGCTTGCGGAGACGCTGCAGGGCGTCGGTGAGTCACTGAAGCTGCCCGCGCTTCGGGAACAGATAGAAAAGTACACGGAGAAGACCATGGAAGCCGGCTTCTGGGATGACCCGGAAGCGGCCCAGAGTCTCCTGAAGAAGAAGAGCAGTGTAGAGAACCGGGTGAAGAGATACGATGAGCTGGACCAGGAGATCCAGGATATCCGGGAGATGATAGAGCTGACAGAGGAGATGGACGACGAGGATGAGGCAGACGCCATCGTCGCATCCTACGGCGAGCTGAAGGAAAAGGTGGATGACTTTAAGCTGGAGACGCTCCTCAACGGAAAGTACGACCACAACAACGCAGTGCTGACGCTCCATGCGGGAGCCGGCGGTGTAGAAGCCATGGACTGGGCGGAGATGCTGTTCCGCATGTACACCCGCTGGGCAGAATCCAAGGGGTACAAAGTCAACGTGGCTGATCTTCAGGATGATACGGAAGCGGGCATCAAGAGCGTCACATTCATCGTGGAAGGGGAGAACGCCTACGGCTACCTGAAACACGAGAACGGCGTGCACCGCCTCGTGCGGATCTCGCCCTTCAATGCGGCGGGCAAGCGGCAGACGTCCTTTGCCGCCCTGGAGGTCATGCCGGAGATCGACGACGATATCAATATCGAGATCAATCCGGAGGATATCCGGGTGGATACCTACCGGTCCAGCGGCGCCGGCGGACAGCACGTAAATAAAACGGACTCCGCCATCCGCATCACCCATCTGCCCACGAACATCGTGGTAACGTGCCAGAACGAGCGGTCCCAGCACCAGAACCGGGAAGTAGCCATGAAGATCCTCATGTCCCGGCTCATTGACCTGGCAGAGAAGCAGCACAAGGAGGACCTGGCGGAGATCAAAGGAGACTTCTCCCAGATCACATGGGGTTCCCAGATCCGCTCCTACGTGTTCCAGCCCTACACGATGGTCAAGGATCACCGCACCGGCTGCGAAGTAGGTAATGTACAGGGCGTCATGGACGGCAACCTGGATCCCTTTATCAACGAGGAGCTGAAACAGCTGAATACCCAGGAGCCCGCATAGCGGCAGTCATGCCGCAGCCGGCGAAAGGCGTCAAAGCTTCAGAAGACAGAGGACATAATACAATCGGAAGGGCCTGTATATAAGCAGAGAAAAAGGCTGTATCGTAAGGAAATGCGACGCAGCCTTTTTTATCAGCGGAATACCGGCGAATTGGAAAACTTACCAAAACGTACAATCAGGAGAAACAACGAATGGATATAAACAGAAAACTGGCAGAGGAATTCGGCATTCGGGCGGAGCAGGTAGAAAAGACAGTAACCCTCATCGATGAGGGGAATACCATCCCTTTCATTGCCCGCTACCGTAAGGAAGTCACCGGCGGTCTGACCGACGTGACCCTGCGTGACCTGGGGGAGCGGCTGGAATACCTGCGGGGCCTGGAAGAGCGGAAGGAAGAAGTCTGCCGCCTGATCGAGGAACAGGGGAAACTGACGCCGGAGCTGAAAGCAGAGATCGAGAAGGCGGAAGTGCTCCAGCGGGTAGAGGACCTGTATAAGCCCTATAAGAAAAAGCGTGCCACCCGGGCGTCCAAGGCGAAGGAGAGGGGACTGGAGCCGCTTGCTATGCGGATCCTGGCACAGGAAGACCAGAGCGGGGACGTAGAAACGTACTGCCAGGCCTTTGTTAATGAAGAGGTCCCTGACGCGGCCGCGGCTCTCCAGGGCGCAGAAGACATCATCGCGGAAGCGATTGCAGATGACGCAGATCTGACGGAGGAGGTCCGGGAAAAGACCTGGAGCACAGGAAAGATTGCGACGGAGGCGGTAGATCCGGAGGAGAAGACGGTCTATGATATGTACTACGACTCCAGCGAAGCCCTGGCGAAGATCCCTAATCACCGGGTTCTTGCAGTGAACCGCGGCGAGAAAGAGAAGAAACTGAAAGTTCGCGTAGAGACGGAGCCGGAGCGGATGGCTGCGATAATCGAGAAAAAGGAGATCAAGGGCACGTCGATCTTCGAGAAGGCGCTGCAGGACACGGCGGCGGATGCCTATAAGCGGCTCATCGCCCCCAGCGTGGAGCGGGAGATGAGGAACCGCCTGACGGAGCGGGCAGAAACCGAAGCAGTCAAGGTATTCGCCCGCAATACAGAAAATCTCCTCATGGTCCCTCCTGTCAGGAACAAGCGGGTCATCGCCATAGACCCGGGCTACCGCACGGGCTGCAAGGTGGCGGCTTTGGACGGCAGCGGCAAGCTCCGGGCTTACGCCACGATCTACCCCACCAAGCCCAGAGAGGATAAGGCGGGAGCAGCAAGGATCCTGCGCAAGCTGTCGGATAAATACGGCTGCGACGTGATCGTGATCGGCAACGGAACCGCGTCACGGGAGACCGAAGAGTTCGTAGCGGAATTCATCAGAGATAACAATCTGGACATCCAGTACACGATCGTAAATGAAGCGGGAGCATCGGTATATTCCGCATCCAAGCTGGCTTCGGAGGAGTATCCGGATCTGGATGTGACGACGAGGGGAGCCATGTCCCTGGGCCGCCGGCTCCAGGATCCGCTGGCAGAGCTGGTCAAGATCGATCCGAAGCACATCGGCGTGGGCCAGTATCAGCACGATATCAACCAGAAACAGCTGGAGACGGCGCTGAAGGGCGTTGTGGAAAACTGCGTGAACCGGGTGGGCGTGGACCTGAACACCGCATCGCCTTCCCTGCTCTCTTATGTTGCGGGCATCAACGGGACCGTGGCGAAGAATATCGTCGCTTACCGGGAAGAGAACGGTCTGTTCAAGAACAGGAAGGAGCTGCTGAAGGTTCCCAAGCTGGGTAAGAAGGCCTATGAGCAGTGCGCGGGATTCCTGCGGATCAGCGGCGGCACGGAGCCCCTGGACAGCACGGCGGTCCATCCCGAGTCCTACGAAGCGGCACGCGCGATGATGGCGCGTCTGGGCATCAGCGGGGAGCAGCTTGCAGCCGGCGGCGTGGGCCAGGCAATCGATGAGAAGATCCTGGAGGCTTATCCTGCGGGGAACAAAGGCAGGACAGGCGGGAAGCCGGCGAAGGGCGCCGGTGCGGTGAAAGCCGCTGCTGGAAAATCGATTAACGGCAAAGTCGCAGATGCTTCGGCCCGCGGGAAAGGGAAAACGCTGAATTCTTTCGCTGCTCTGGCTGCGCTGAATCGTGCGGAGACGAAGCAGAACCGCAGGCCCGACAGGGAGGAGAAGAAACCGGAGCAGACCGGACCGGATCCCCATATCCTGAAGCGGAGCATCGACCTCATGGCAGAGGACCTGGGCATCGGCCGTCCGACACTGACGGATATCATAGAGGAAATGAAGAAGCCGGGCAGAGATCCCCGTGAAGATGCTCCCGCGGTGATCTTCCGCAGCGACGTACGATCCTTTGAGGATCTGGAACCGGGTATGGAGATGACCGGAACCGTCCGCAACGTGGTGGACTTCGGCGCCTTCGTGGATATCGGCGTCAAACAGGACGGGCTGGTACACATCTCCGAGCTCAGCGACCGGTTCGTTTCCAACCCCATGGACGTGGTATCCGTAGGGGATACGGTGCGGGTAAAGGTTCTTTCCGTGGACCAGGAAAAGAAGAAAATATCTCTTACCATGAAGGGGCTGAAGCAGAAATAAGGGGAGCAGACTATGGCAACAGAAGCAGTTATTTTCGATTTTGACGGGACTATCGCAGACACGGGACAGCTCGTGATGGATTCCTGGCAGCATACGTTCCGGACGGTGACCGGCGCTCCCGGGGATCCGAAGGCCATTTACCGAACATTCGGCGAGACTCTGCGGGAGTCCATGTCCTATATGTTCCCGGACCAGGATGTGGATTACGTGGCAGGGATCTACCGGGATTACCAGCTCATGCAGGGGGACGAAAACTGGACTGCGTTTGCAGGCATGCCGGAGCTGATCCGCGAGCTGCACGGCCGGGGCATTTCCCTGGGGGTAGTCACGTCGCGGACCGGTGATTCTCTGCGACGGGGCCTGGAGATCATGGGTCTGCTGGACGCTTTTGATACGCTGATCAGCTGCGACGACACCGACGCTCACAAACCTGAACCGGAGCCGGCCCTCATCGGCCTGGAGCGGCTGAACGTACAGGCAGACAGGGCTTTGTTCGTGGGAGATACAGTGTTCGATATCGGATGTGCCCATAACGCGGGGATCCAGGCAGTTCTCGTAGGCTGGAATGTGTCCGTGGAGCCGGAGGATAAGAAGGGCATATTCCATCCGGACTACGAGATTGCGGAGCCGGGGGAGCTGCTGGCGCTGATTGATTAAGTTACAAAGCCACGTTTGCAGGGGGTTCAGATGCTGAATATTTATTACGGCAGGGAAAATATCGATAAGGAACGGTTTGTCTATGACCAGATCAGGCGGCGGGGATACGGACCGGATCAGCCGGTGCTTGTCATCGTACCGGATCAGTACACGCTGGAGGCGGAGCGGCAGGCGTTCCGCTGGCTGGAGACGGACAGCCTGCTGGGCCTGGACGTGGTGAGCATGTCCCGGCTCGGCCATAACATCCTGAGGGAGCTTGGGGGAGACCGGCGTACCTTTATTGACAAATACGGCCGCCAGATGCTGCTGACCCGGATCGCCCGGGATATGAAGGATGAGCTGCTGGTGTTCCGGGGAAATATAGAAAAGGAGTCCTTCATCACGCTTGCCAATGATTTCATTTCGCAGCTCAAGCAGTACGGTGTGACCCCGGATATCCTTAAGAAAGCGCGGGACGCCATGCCCGGTGATTCCCTGCTCCGGCGCAAGCTCAGCGACCTGTCTCTGATCTATACGCGCTACGAGATGGAGATCGCCGGCAAATATACAGATTCTGAGGACTATATCCAGCTATACATCGACCGGATCGGGTCGTCCCGGCTCGTACAGGGCGCCAGGATATGGATCTACGGGTTCGATTCCTTTGCACCCAAGTCGCTGCAGGTCCTGGGCGGCCTCATGGGCGCGGCGGAGGAAGTGAACGCTGTGCTGACCTGGGACGGGAGCAGGGGAGCACCCAGCGCTGCTCCCGGCTTATTTGACCTGACGGGCCTCCAGGCAGAAAATCTCAGGAAGCAGGCGCTGGAGCACGGATGCCCCCTGGGGGAAACAGCAGCCATAGCGGATCTTGGCAGCTATCCTGTATATAAGAAGAACAAGGCCCTGACTGCATTGGAATCCGGGCTGTTCGCGTCGCCCATCCGTCCCTGGGTGCAGGAGAGTGCGGATCAGAGCACGGTATCGGGGCCGGGCGCGGAATCCAGGCCTGACCGGGCATCCCTGCCCGCCGGTACGCCTGAGAAATCTGCCGCCAGTGATCCTGCCGTTACCGTCTGCCAGGCGGCGAATATCTATAACGAGGCGGAATCCGCAGCGTCTTATGTGCTGCATCTGATAAGGGATCTGGGATATCGGAACCGGGACATCGTCCTGATCTGCAATGACCAGAAACAGCGGGCTCCCATTATCGAAAGGGTCTTTCAGGAATACGGTCTGGAGATCTTCTCCGATACCAAACGGGGCATCATCAATTCCGGCGTGGCGGTCTGTCTGGTCTCCCTCCTCAGCGCAGTGCAGAACCGGTACCGCACGACGGATATTTTCCGCGCCCTCAAGACCGGTCTGACAGACATGGACATGGATGACGTGGAGCAGCTGGAGGTGTACGCTCAGAAATACCGGATCCGGGGCAGCATGTGGACCAGGCCCTTTATCAAGGGCGCCTTCGAGTACGGAGAGGAAGGACTGGTCCGGCTGGAGGATCTGCGTGCCCGGGCCATGGCCATTTTCGCGCCCCTTGCCGAACTTGCCGCGGGCGCGTCCACCGTCCGCGAGTTCGTTGCGGGCTATTATAACTATCTTACCGATACGGTCCGCCTGCCCGACAAGCTGGCCCGCTTCATTTCCGTGCAGCGGGAAGACGGCCTGGACGGCCTGGCCGATGAGACGGAGCAGATCTGGACCATGGTCATGGGCATACTGGACCAGATCATGGAGCTGATCGGCGAGGATCCCTTTGATCTGGGCGAATTCATCGCCATGTTTACCGTGGGACTGGAGCAGATCGAGGTGGGCGTTCTGCCCTCCTCCATCGACGACCTGATGATGGGCACCATGCAGCGCACCCGGTCCGCGGGGATGAAGGTGCTGGTCGTTCTGGGTGCGAACGAAGGCGTGCTCCCGGCAGAGGCGGGGAAGGACGCACTGTTTGCTCCCCAGGAAATGGACCGCATCGAAAAGTCCGGATTCCGCCTGTGCAAAGTGGATCAGGTGCGCATGCAGGAGGAGAAGCTGGCGATCTACCGGAATCTGTCCCGGCCGTCGGAGCATCTTTGGATCAGTTATTCGGCAGAGGATCCAGAGGGCAAGTCTGCCCGGCCGTCGGACATCGTGAACCTGCTTCTCCAGCTTTATCCAGGGCTCGAGGCGGAGCCGGACATCATCAGCCGGGCTGCGGGAGCACAGGGAGCATGCGACGAACCTGCCATGGACATGGTGGGAGCACGGCTCAGCACGACAAGGCATATGGCAGAGGTCATGAGGGGTTCTGCCAGCGGACTGCCCCATTCGCCGGTATGGGACGCGGCCAGGGACTGGCTGCGGGACAGGGAACCGGAGCAGATGGAGCAGGTGGACCGGGCGCTGGCTTTCGAGAATCATGTAAAGAGACTGAGCGAAGGGCAGGTCGGGGCTTTGTTTAAGAAAGGCGAAGAGATACCTCTTGTCATGAGCCCCTCCCGGCTTGAGACGTACGCTCACTGCCCCTTCCGTTATTATGTGGAGTTCGGTCTGAAACCCCGAGAGCAGCGGGTGTTCCAGGTGGCAAACCGGGAGCTTGGCGATGTGTGCCACGCTGTGATCATGCGGGTCAGCCAGGATCTGGACCGGCGGGGACTATGGCAGACAGTGTCTGAGGAGGAATGCCGGGAGATGACGCGCCAGGCGCTGAAGGCGGAGACGGCAGGTTACCGAGACGGGCTGTTTTCTTATGGCAATAAGGAGAGATACCAGACGGCGCGGGTGGAGGATACCTGTTTCCAGTCCATCTGGGCGCTTGTAGAGAACGCCAGGTCCAGCGAAAACGCGGAATCCCACTATGAGGCGTCTTTCGGCAGGGGCAGGGAGCTCCCGCCGGTGGTGATGACGGTGGACGGCCAGCAGGTCGTGATCGAGGGAAAGATTGACCGCTACGATGTGCTGCAGAACGGCCGGACCCGGGTCATCGACTATAAATCCAGCAGGCACAGCCTCAGTGAGGAGGATGTGGCGGCAGGCTACCGGATGCAGCTCATGATCTATATGAAGGCGGCGCAGCAGGCGGGCCAGCCCGCCGGGGTCTTCTACTTCCAGATCCAGGATCCCCGCTCGGACAGCTACAGCGAGGAAGCAGAGGCGATGACCGCGGCGGTGGCGGAGGAGATCCAGAAGCAGTTCAAGCTGGCGGGCCTCGTGGTCAGCGATCCGGAGACCATCAGGGAAATGGACAGCGAAATGGACGGGTTCTCACAGATGATTCCGGTGCGGAAGACGAGCAAGGGATATTCCAGCTCTGCCAAGGGGCGCAGACTGCTTTCTGACGAGGAGTTCGCTGAGCTCCAGAATCAGCTGGACCTGCGGATCCGGGAATTCTCCCAGAACCTGTTTCAAGGCCGGATCGACGTGCAGCCCATGCGCTCCGGCGACAATGTCCCCTGCACTTACTGCGAGGACCGGAGCATTTGCCGGTTTGATCTTGGCTTTGACGGATGCGATTACCGGGACGTAAAATAACGCTGCATACTTGCGGGGAACAGTAAAGGAGAGTAAAATTAATTCAGAACAGTAAAGAACAGTAAAACTAATCGAAAACAGTAAAGGACAGTAAAAGGAGAAAACCGTGAGCAATCCCTATTCCATGATATTCGGTCAGGAACCTGGCGCGCTGATATCCCGAACAAAACAGACAGAAATGGTGTGCGACGCATTTACTGCGGATCAGCCGGCACAGCAGGTCTTTGAGATCACCGGCGTCAGGGGCTCCGGAAAGACGGTTTTTATGACTGACGCTGCGAAACGTATTGGGTCGGACAGTCGTTTTATCACCGTGGAGCTGAACCCGGAGCGGGATCTTCTGACCTCACTGGCTTCCAAACTCTCCAGCGAAAATGCTCTGGCACGGATCTTCCAGAAGGCAAGGATCAATCTGTCGTTTTTCGGCTTGGGTCTGGAAGTATCTGGAGAGCCGCCAATCACAGACATAGAAACGGCGCTGACCAGAATGCTAGCCAGCCTGAAAAAGCAGGGCAAACGGATCCTTGTGACTATAGATGAGGTGACAAATACGGAGAATATGAGGATCTTTGCTGCGTCATTTCAGATCCTCCTCCGACAGGATCTGCCGATTTTTCTGCTTATGACCGGTCTGTACCAGAACATTTACGCCCTGCAGAATGAGAAATCCCTTACGTTCCTGTACCGCGCTCCCAAGGTGGAGCTTACAGCGCTGAATATCGGGGCGATCCGGGATAATTACCGGGAAACATTTTCGCTTTCCGACGAGGATTCTCTGGAGATGGCAAAGGCTACGCTGGGATATTCCTTCGCCTTTCAGGTTCTGGGTTTCCTGACCTATGAAAACAAAGGAGATTTTCGATCGGTGAGAAGCGAATATAAGCAGTATCTGGAGGAATACTCCTACGAGAAAATCTGGACAGAGCTCTCAGCGACGGATAAGAAGGTCCTTGCAGCCATGACAGAATGCCCG
Source organism: uncultured Eubacteriales bacterium (assembly GCA_900315125.1). Classification (GTDB taxonomy): domain Bacteria; phylum Bacillota; class Clostridia; order Peptostreptococcales; family Anaerovoracaceae; genus Aminicella. The sequence goes on along the minus strand of OMXT01000018.1, from coordinate 563 downwards.
GACGGAAAGGTACAGACGATAAGAGAAAAGCTGGATTATTCCACCAATCAGTTCAATCCCTACCGGAAACGGCTGATCAAGAAGGGAATTGCTGTCAGTCCGGAGCGCGGCTATCTTCGTTTCGCACTGCCATTGTTCGATGAGTTTGTTGAGGAGAATGTTTACTGAAGGGCACTAAGCCAGTGCATTTACCGGAGATGAATAAAACTTTCAGGCGTGAAAAGCAATTCTATGCTATAGTATTCATAGATAGGATCAGGAGGTGAAAGTAATGGAACATCATCCTCTTATATCATTCGAAGATGGTCTGGCGATCACATATTCAGATATTAAACAGAAAAAAAGCGGTTCAGAATATGGTGACATATATTTCGAGAGACCGAATCAGGCAGGCGATGATTTTAATTGCTATGCAGCAAAATCAAGAGAATTCTTCCGAAATCAGACTACGTAAATTTAAAGTTCCGGACATTTGCATGTTAGTGTAAAATAGATGTGGAGGTTTTAGGGAGAAGAGGATAATCCGAGAGAATAAAATAGAGGCCACCTTCTTGTGATAGAAT
>OMXT01000077.1 GCA_900315125.1 uncultured Eubacteriales bacterium | reverse complement strand
CTATCGTGGCAACTCAACTCTCACACTTTTTGACCCGATCTGCCTTTGGATAAGTTACCGAGAAGCGTTCGCTTTGCCCGATGCCACATTTCCCCAATTGCCCGAAAACCGCAGTATTACTGGGCTTTCAAGCGTATTCCACTCCGACCTTTGACATCAATACTACCGTCTCCACGTGCTTCGTCATCGGGAAGTTATCATAGGGCCGCAGATAGCGGACATGATAGCCCAGATTCTGGAACTGGACAAGATTCTTAACGAGCGTTTTGGGATTGCAGGAAATATAGAGTATTTCCGTGACGCCATAAGAAGCGATCTTATCCACCGCATCGACGGACATGCCTACCCGTGGAGGATCCACGACGATCACATCCGGCTTATCTGAACGCTGCTGCAGCACCTGAAATACATCGCCGCAGATGAACTCGCAGTTTGCCAGTCCGTTCAGCGCGGCGTTCTCCCGTGCGGAATCCACGCTCTCCGGCACGATCTCAACACCGAGCACATGGCCAGCCTTCTCCGCCATGATCTGGCTGATCGTACCCGTGCCGCAGTAAAGGTCAAAGACACTCTTTCCCTCAATATTCTCTATTAATGAGATGCCTTCCCGATAAAGTCTGGAAGCAGCGTCCACATTCGTCTGGAAAAAGCTGAATTCGTGGACTTTAAAGGAAAGATCCTGGATTTTTTCTATATAATATTCCCTGCCCCGGAGCACCTCCATGGATTCCGGTTTGACTGCATCTGCAAGAGCATCGCTGTATGTATGCATGACACCGACGATCCTGTTATCCAGCGCAAGCTGCTCCAGACCATTCAGCCAGCCCTGGTCATCAAAGGAACTTTCTGTAGTCGTCACGATATTTACCAGGAGTTCTCCGGTATGAACGCCCCAGCGGACAATGAGATTGCGCAGAAGACCCCGGTGGAGCTTCTTATGGTATTTGACATAGCCCCGCTGTGAGCAGAAATCCAGGGTATAACCCAGGATCCGGTTAAAGTCAAGAGGGACAATCTGGCAGTGATCCACTGTAATGACAGACATGAAATTCCTGATCTTATGCATGCCAAGACAGAGAGGCCCGTCCTTGACAAGGTCTCCAAATGTGTATTCCATCTTATTTCTATAGCGGTATGTACTGTCTGCGGGACATCCCGCAATAGCCGCCGTCTCATCCGGCGCGATCCCTTCCTTTTCCAGGAGTCGGAGCACCTGCTGCTCTTTATCTGCCAGCTGCTCCGCGTAGGGTATCCCCTGGTATGTGCAGCCACCGCAGAAATCACTGTGGGGACACTGTTCCATAGTATCTGTCATAAAACTCCTTCTTATACTGCAGGAACCGGTCTTCCTCAATCGCCTTGCGCATGTCCTCCATCATGTGGATCAGGAAATGCAGATTATGGTTTGTCAGGAGCATCGCCGCCATCATCTCTCCTGCCTTAAATGTATGGCGGATATATGCCCTGCTGTAATTTCTGCAGGTGTAACAGCTGCAGTCAGGATCAAGGGGACCGAAATCCCGCTCAAACTTAGCGTTCTTTATGTTGATCCGTCCCTGGGACGTAGTGGCAAGGCCATGCCTTGCAATGCGGGTCGGTTCTACGCAGTCGCACATGTCTATGCCCCGCTCCACTGCCTCAAACAGGTAATCCGGCGTGCCGACCCCCATGAGATATCGCGGGCGGTCAGACGGGAGCATGTCCACACAGTCATCCAGAATATCCAGCATGACCTCCTTCGGCTCGCCAACAGACAGGCCGCCGATCGCATAACCCGGGAGATCCATGTCCACAATAGACTGGGCGCTTTCCCGACGCAGGTCTTTGTACATGCCGCCCTGCATGATCCCGAAGAGCGCCTGCCGCTCTGTATTATGATGGGCTTCCTTGCACCGTGCCAGCCACCGCGTGGTCCGCCGCATGGAATCCTCAATATAGGAACGGTCTGCCGGGTACGGTGCGCATTCGTCGAAGGCCATCATGATGTCAGAGCCGAGAGCCGTCTGGATCTCTATGGCCTTCTCCGGCGTCAGCATATGGCGGGACCCGTCGATATGGCTCTGGAAACGAACACCCTCTTCCGTAATCTTGCGAAGCCTGCCCAGAGAAAACACCTGGAATCCGCCGCTGTCCGTCAGGATCGCCCGGTCCCAGTTCATGAACCGATGCAGCCCGCCGGCTTCCCGGATCAGCTCATGGCCGGGGCGAAGATAAAGATGGTAGGTATTGGACAGAATGATCTGTGCTCCCATCTCCTTCACCTGCTCCGGCCGCATGGCCTTGATGGCTGCCTGTGTCCCTACCGGCATAAATACCGGCGTCTGAATATCACCGTGGGGAGTATGAATAACACCGCGCCGTGCTCCCGTGTCGCGGTCGCGGTGGATCAGTTCGTAGGTAATCGCCTGCGTCATTTTCTTCCTCTCTTACAAAGTCTGGTTCGCCTGTTTTTCTGATACAACGGAGAAAAACACCAGATCCTCATCGCCTTTATTCTCTATTCCGTGGCTGTGTCCCGCAGGACAATATCCGCACATACCCGGTTCTATGATTTCCTCCACACCGTCATAGGTTCCTGTAGCTGTGCCCTGCATGACATAAATGATCTCGCTGCTGTCCTCATGGCGGTGGTAGTCGATGGAAGAACCCGGTTCCAGTTTCATGAACATGATACGGTTTGACACATCCTTATACATGCGGACGACGGTGTCACCCGCTCCGCCCTTAAATTCAGACCAGGTCTGAGAAGGCATTCTGTTAAAATCAAGCAGCATAAACATCCTCCAGTCTCATTCTCTTTCCAGTATATATATTCTTATACTGGTATTTTAACATAGAATGTCATAATTCCCTATAATTTTCCGCATTTACTGTTAAATATAACTTAACAGATGTTATATCGTTCCCGAATGCACTACAGGATCAGCATGGCATCCCCATAGGAAAAGAAACGGTATCTCTCCTGTACTGCTATATTATAAGCCTCCAGTATCTTCTCCCGGTCATACAGTGCGGAAATAAGCATGATCAGCGTTGATTTGGGCAGATGGAAGTTCGTGATCAGGGAGTCAATGATCTTATACTCATAGCCCGGGTAGATAAAGATACCTGTATTATCGTGTCCGCAGCGAACGAAGTACTGCCCAGTCTCCGGATCCTGATACGCAGCGCTTTCCAGTGTTCTTGTGGATGTGGTGCCTACTGCGATGATCCGTCCGCCCTCGCGGATCGTCCGGTTAATGACATCTGCTGTTTCCTGGCTCACGGTGTATTCCTCAAAATGCATATGATGGTCTTCTACATTCTCACATTTTACCGGCCGAAACGTTCCAATGCCCACATGGAGCGTCACATAAGCCAGGCGGACGCCCTTCGCTTCCGCCCTGGCCAGTAGATCATCGGTAAAATGCAGGCCCGCCGTCGGCGCTGCCACCGATCCGTCGACTTTGCTGTAGACGGTCTGGTACATTTCTTTATCTTCTTCATCACTGGGCCGCTCGATATAAGGAGGCAGAGGCATCTGCCCCAGTTCCTCCAGCCGCTCCATGAAGATCCCGTCGTAGTAAAAACGGACCCTCCTCGTGCCGTCATCCCCGTAACCAATGATCTCTGCCGTGAGCCGTCCCTCCCCGAAGCTCACCCGGTCTCCGGGACGGAGTCTCCTGCCGGGGCGCACCAGTGTCTCCCATTCATCGCCTTCTATCCGGCGGCTCAGCAGAAACTCGATATGGGCGCCTGTTCCTTCCTTGATCCCGTAGATCCTTGCGGGAATCACCCGTGAATCATTCATGACCAGACAGTCTCCCGGCTCGAGGTAATCCAATACATCATAAAAATGCTTATGTTCTATCGTCCCGTGCTCCCGGTCGAGAACCATGAGACGGCAGCTGTCCCGCTGCTTCTCCGGGGTCTGTGCGATCAGTTCCTTCGGTAAATCGTAATCAAAATCTTCTATTCTCATATTCTGTCCATTCTTTATCTTCTATAAAACGCTGATCTGTTCCTCGCGGGAGCATGCTCCCGCATCCGCCTCCGCTGATCCTGCTTCCTTCTGCTCCGCGTCTCTCGCCTCATGGGGATAGACTCTGCCCATATGTTCATAGCCCTGGCGGGATACCATCCGTCCCTTTTGCGTGCGGTACAGAAGTCCCGCCTGAATGAGATATGGTTCATAGGCGTCCTCGATGGTGACTCGTTCTTCCCCGATGGAAGCAGCAATGGTGTCGATCCCCACGGGGCCGCCGTTAAACCGGTCGATGATCGTCGTCAGGATCTCCCGGTCCAGACGCTCCAGCCCAAGTCCATCAACTCCAAGAGCCTCCAATCCGGCCTTTGTTATATCAATATCGATCCTCCCGCTGCCCCTGACCTGGGAGAAGTCCCGGATCCGTTTCAGCAGGCGGTTGGCGACCCTCGGTGTGCCCCGGGAGCATTTCGCCATCAGGATCGCGGCGTCGTCGTCTATTTCTATATTCATCAGTCCCGCAGAACGCCGAATGATCCGGGCCAGTTCTTCTGTCGTATATACATCGAATTTAGTGATGACGCCGAACCGGTCGCGAAGGGGCGCGGAAAGGCTGCCCGCCCTCGTCGTAGCGCCGATCAGCGTAAAACGGGCAATATCAAGCCGGATCGAGCGGGCAGAAGGTCCTTTACCTATCACGATATCCAGGGCGTAATCCTCCATGGCAGAGTAGAGCACTTCTTCTACCGACCGGTTCAGGCGGTGGATCTCATCGATAAACAGCACATCGTTATCATTGAGATTCGTCAGGATCGCCGCAAGGTCGCCTGCCCTGTCGATGGCCGGTCCTGATGTGATCTTGATCTCTACACCCAGCTCATTGGCAATGATCCCTGCCAGAGTCGTCTTGCCGAGACCGGGAGGGCCGTAAAACAGCACATGATCCAGAGGTTCTCCCCGGAGTTTCGCTGCTTCTATAAAAATCCGGAGATTCTCTATGGCAGTTCTCTGTCCGATAAAATCGTCCAGATACTGAGGCCTGAGTGTGATCTCCTGTCCAGCCTCAGAGGGCCGGAGACTCGACTGTGTAATTCTCTCTTCCAATTCTGAGACTCCTTGTTATTCCGCCTGCGTCACATCTGCCGCAGGGCCTGTTTAATGTAGTCTTCCGCTCTGAGGCTGTCGTCCGCGATCCTGCCGACGGCGTTCTCTGCCTCTCCCTGGCTGTATCCCAGAGATACCAGCGCGGATATCGCCTCGGACCGTTCGCTGGTAAAGGGCGCGCTGACCGTTCCGGCAGCTGATGTCTGCTCGCCGGACATATCGCCGGGATCGCCGACCTTATCCTTCAGCTCCAGGATAATGCGCTCCGCTGTCTTCTTGCCGATGCCGCTTGCCCGGGACAGCGCCTTGACATCACCGCCTGCGATCGCCCGCTTCAGCTCGGAAGGAGGCAGTATTCCCATGATAGAAATTCCTGCCTTAGCCCCCACACCGCTGACGGTGATCAGCAGTTTGAAAAGCTCCAGTTCCTCCGGTGAATCGAACCCGTAGAGGCTCACATCGTCTTCCCGCACGAGCATTGCGGTAAATACTCTTACTTCTTCACCCTCATAGTTCTTATAAAGCGGGGAATTGGCAGGGAGTGTGACAACAAAGCCTATACCGGCTGCTGTCTCGATCACTGCGGTCCCATCGGTCTGTGGATGGAATGTCCCCTTTAGATAACGAATCATATATGCTATATTCCTTTCCTTCTGGCGCGGACCAGCCGGTTCCCGCAGGAATGTCCGTGGCAGATCGCCGCAGCGACGGCGTCTGCCGTGTCATCCGGCCGCGGAACGGCATCCAGATTGAGTATTGCCTTGACCATGGCCTGGACCTGTTTCTTGTCCGCCCGGCCATAGCCTACCAGCGCCTGCTTGATCTGAAGAGGCGTATATTCGCTGACGGAAAGCCCTCCGTTGACGCAGGCGAGGATCGCTACTCCCCGTGCTTCGCCAACGTGGATGACTGTCTTGGCATTGTTATTGAAGAAGAGTTCCTCTATGGACGCCTCCTCTGGATGATATTTCTCGATCACTGCACAAAGCTGGGAATACAGATGTCCCAGCCTCTGCGGCATGGGTACGCCGGCATCCGTCGTGATCGATCCATAATCCACTGCTGTGAAGTGATTTCCCTTAAGATCCAGGACCGCCCATCCCATGATGGCGTATCCCGGATCGATCCCAAGTATCCTCATTTGTGTTCCTTTCGTAAGTCAATGTATCAAGTATAACACAGGAACAGATGTTTGTCTATTTCAAACATTGTATTGACATTTCACACAATTTTCGATATACATCTTTTGTGTATATTTATAGTTGGCAAAATTTCTGTTATATGCTATAATCAACGTTGTAAATAGTCTCTGTTTACATATTAATTAGGGAGGAAATTATGCGCTATTCCAGACAGAATAAAATTTTAGAACTGATTGCAAACAACGAGATAGAGACACAGGAGAAGCTTGCCGGCATGCTTCGCGACGAGGGATTCGACGTAACGCAGGCTACTATATCGAGAGACATCAAGGAACTTCAGCTCGTTAAAGTGCTTTCTGCATCAGGAAAGTATAAATATGCAGTCAGCACTCGTCATGATGCACCGATCTCCGATCGTTTTATTAAGATCTTTCGAGAGACCATCATTTCATTTGCTTCTGCCCAGAACCTTATCGTCGTCAAGACACTTTCCGGCTGCGGTCCTGCCGCCGGCGAAGCAGTAGACAGCATCGGGCTGCCCCACGTTGTAGGGACGATTGCCGGGGACAATACACTCCTCATGATTATCGACCGGGAGGAAAATGTAGAAGATATCCTTTCTATCTTTAACAACATGCTCATTATGAAGAACAGAAACTGATGGAACGATATGCTGCAGCACTTACTGATACATAATTTCGCAATCATAGAAAATACAGAGATTGATTTTGAAGACGGACTGAATATTATTACCGGAGAGACAGGTTCCGGCAAGTCCATTGTCATAGAGGCGGTCAGCCTTGCCCTTGGCGCGCGGGCTGACTCGTCTCTTGTTCGTCATGGCCAAAAAAAGGCACTGATCCAGCTTGCTGCAGAACTGGACGGTCAGGCCTTTGTTATAAGCCGCGAGATTTCCCAGAACGGAAAGAATCTCTGCCGCCTGAACGGCCGCCTTGTGACGCTGGGAGAGCTTTCTGCACTGGCGCATCGCATCGCCGATATCCACGGACAGTATGACAACCAGATGCTCCTTGACCAGGATCAGCATATCCATCTGGTGGACCGGTATCACCAGGAGAAAATCGGCCCTGCCCGCGATCGGTTTCGTGAGGCTTATGAGCAGTACAGGAGCAAACGTACGGAGCTGGAACAGCTGAAGGCGGAGGAAAAGGAGAACCGCCGAAAGAAGGATTATTTTGAGTTCGAGCTCTCGGAGATCCGACGCACGGATCCGCAGCCCGGCGAGGACGGGGAGCTGGAAGAACGCATTCGCATGCTGAGCAACAGTGAGAAGATCTTCGGCGGGATCGGGACCGCCTGCTCTCTGCTTGACAGCGGCGATCATAACATACTCTCCGCCCTGGGACAGGTTCAGCAGGCATTAGAAGGGATCCGTTCCTATGCACCCGATCTGGCAGAGGCTTCGCGGGAGCTGGACGATGCCTATTATAATATACAGGACGTTGCCCGCTCTCTTTCTGATTTTCGTGAGAATGTCACATTTACACCGGCGGAGCTGGACCAGGCGATCCAGCGGCTGGATCAGATCGATAATCTGAAAAAGAAATACGGGCCGGACATCCAGGATGTGATAGAATACCGGCAGAAGCTTGAGGATGCCCTTTCCGGCATGGAGATCTATGGCCAGCGGAAATCCGAGCTGGAGACGGCGCTTGCCGAACGGCTCAGGATCCTGAAGGATGCCGCTTCGGAGCTTACCCGGCTGAGAGAGAAAAGCGCTGAGGAGCTCTCAGCAGCAATAGAAAATGAACTGCACGATCTGAACTTTCAGGACGCGGTCCTGCGCATCGATGTATCCCCTGCTCCTGCCATCGGTCCGGAAGGCGCGGACACCGCCGCGATTATGATCTCCACAAACCGGGGCGAACCCCTTCGCCCGCTGGCACGTATCGCGTCCGGCGGAGAAATATCCCGGATCATGCTTGCCGTTCGCAACATCACAGGCACGTACGAGCAGATCCCTACCTTAATATTTGATGAGATCGATACGGGGATCAGCGGTATTACTGCCAGCATTGTAGGCCGGAAGCTGAAGCAGATCGCGGAACATCACCAGGTGATCTGCATTACTCATCTTCCTCAGATCGCTGCATGCGGCGGCGCTAATTACCGGATTCACAAGGAATCCAATGAGTCCAGCACATTCACAAGCGTGGACCGCCTGACCCAGGAAGAAACCGTTGAGGAGATCGCAAGGCTTCTCGGCGGCCAGTCTGTCACAGAAACGACAAGGCGGAGTGCCCGGGAGCTGATAGAATCCAGCAAATAAGCATATATGATTGGATCCGCATTTACTGTGCGGGTCTTTTTTTATTGCATATGCACATCTGTGATCAAAATGCTGAAAACGGGTACATCCTGAATCTAGTTCAGAATGTACCCGTTTATTACATAATTGTTATGTTATGCTTATGGTTCGCGGTTCTGCCTCATCAGTCAGCTGCAGAAAATACTATGCAGTGTATGATGCAGCCGGAGGAATCCTGTCAGCAGTCATGTTCATCAGAGCGTCGGTGCATGCCAGCTCATCGACCAGCTTTGCATCCTTGGCTGCCGCAAACTTCGGTTCATAGGGAACCATTACGCCGCCGAGGATCTCGCCTTCTTCAGCGAACTTGTACATCGGCACGTTGTTGTTCATGTCCTCGGAGATATCAAATTCCTCAGTGTAGGGGAATTCTTCCTCGAATACATGTGCCAGTTCCGCAGCGATCTCCCAGTTGCTGAAGTCAACATCTTCTTCAATAGCAGCTTCTACCGGCATGAGTCTGCGCTCTGTATTGGTGTAGGTACCGCTTGTGCTTGCGAATCCTGTTCCCGGCAGGAATACGTCTGCCTTCTTGGCAGTCTCTGTCATATAGATGTCGGAAACTCCGAGGAATTCCAGTCCGGAAAGATCAAATTCCTTCGGATCCTCTCCGAAGATCATCAGACCCTTGATTCCTTCCATGGCCTCAGCGCCTGCGGTAATGCCCATGTCTACCAGACCCTGTGAATTATTCTTCGGTTTAACAGTCAGGATACCGTCTCTCGGCGTACCGATATGTCCGGAGAGCAGCGCAATGTCCGCGATCAGCTCAGCAGCTTCACAGGACAGTACGTTCTGCTGGTATACGATCATTGCCTTCTTGGCATTGTCATAAGCATCAGCAACCTCTCTGGAGGCGTCGCATACCTCTACATCCTTCAGGGATGCTTCCAGCTCTGCGAATCCTTCGACCTCGCTGGTGTCGCCTGCTTCGATCAGTGCCTTGGCGATCTCCTTCAGGAAAGCGGTGTCATTATCGACATCGATGACCTTCTCTGCGAAATCCCAGCGTGCCTGGGCGCCTTCTGTATTCAGGACATAAACCTTGGCGCCTCTCTCAGCAGCCTGCTTGATCTTATTCCAGATCACTGCATTTCTGGTCTTGATGAATCCCGGTACGAGAATCACATTCGTTGAAAGCAGCTCGTCAATAGTGTTCGGAGTAGCATCGTGGCCGAGACCCAGAACTTCCGCCGCTGCGTTCTTCTTCTTATTGAATGTGAAGACTCTTGCGCCGATCAGCTCTGCAAACTTCTTGATGGCAAACGCTTCTTCGTTTGTGTAGCGGTCGGAGATGGAAACAGCGATGGATTCTGCGCCGTGTCTTACACGTACAGCCTCCAGCTTCTTGGCAGCCATAACGAAGGCCTCATGATAGTCGGTCTTGCGGAATTCTCCTGCTTCCTTTACCATCGGATCAACGATCTTTCCTTCCAGTACGGAAGCATCAAAGCCCCACTTGCCCTTGGCGCAGCATATGCCTGCATTGACATAGCCTTCCTTATCCGGGTTCGCCTTGATCAGCATATCGCCGTAAGACTCCAGATTCAGAGAGCATCCAACGGAGCAGTAAGAGCATGTCGTCTCTGTCACGTCGGTATCCAGAGGAACTTCCTTCTGAACGGTCTGGCGTTCCTGAAGAGCACCTACCGGGCAGCATGCTACGCACTGACCGCAGGATTCGCATCCGGACTCAGCCAGCTTCTTGCCCATGTTCGGCAGGACGACAGTATCGAATCCACGGTTGACCAGACCCAGGCATCCAACACCCATGACCTCGTCGCAGACTCTTACGCACAGTCCGCAGAGGATACACTTGTTCGGATCCCGTACGATAAACGGATGATCGTCATCAAACTCATTGAGATTCTTGTCACCGGCAAAGCGGTCGGAAGTGACGCCGTACTGGTTGGACAGCTCGATCAGCTTGCACTCGTGGAAATCATGGCATCCGCATTCCAGACATCTGTTTGCTTCTTTTACTGCCTGCTCTTCTGTCAGTCCGCCGTAAACGACTTCTGAGAAGTTGTCCTTTCTCTGGTCTGCATTGAGCTGATCCGCCTTTTCACGGCAGAGCTTCTCACGGTCTTCGAATGTCTTCTCCGTAACGTCATCTCTTTCAACATAGAAAGGCTTCTCGTATTTGATGGTCTCTCCGTTGAGATAGGAATCGATGACCTCGGTAGCCTTGCGGGCGTCAGCAATGGCCTCTACAGCAATGCTGATCTTATCGTTTCCGCAGTCGCCGCCGGCAAATACGCCAGGCATGCTCGTCATGAATGTATCCGGGTCATAAGCGATTGCGTTCTTACGTGTCTTGTCCACGTCGAAGATGCTTGCATCGACAGCCTGTCCGATAGCCAGGATCATGGTATCGATGTCAATGGTCTCTGTCTTACCCTCGATAGGTACAGGACGGCGGCGTCCGGAAGCATCCGGCTCACCCAGTTCCATGCACTGCAGGACGACTTCCTTGATGTGGCCGTTTTCGTCCTTGATGATCTCCAGCGGATTGGTGAGGTTCTTGAAGATAACGCCCTCTTCCTCGGCCTCTTCGATCTCGATCATATCCGCAGGCATCTCATCCTTGGTTCTTCTGTAGATATTGTAGACTTCCTTCGCGCCGAGTCTGACTGCGGTACGGCAGGCGTCCATAGCGGTGTTTCCGCCGCCGACGATGGCTACGCGGTCACAAAGCTCGATCTCTT
>OMXT01000032.1 GCA_900315125.1 uncultured Eubacteriales bacterium | reverse complement strand
GGAGTCGCCACGGAAGCCATTGCTTCCCGAGGCATTGCCTAAAATCATCAACATATAGTTTATGAACCCTTTCATTCACGTCCACCCCTGAACTGTAACAGATCAGCTGCCGCCGCAAAACTGGCGTATTATCCAGATTTCTGTCGATTTTATAACTAAATGAGCGTAGAATCCATTTTACATTGATTTATCGTCAAAATGAGCGTAAAATCCTAAATCAGGAGGAAACATATGAATTTAATTGCACGGCCGCAGGAAGCAGCATTCCTGAAACGGCACAAAGATCATCATATCATAAAAGTGATTTCCGGCGTCCGCCGATGCGGTAAATCGACTTTGTTCGAGTTATTCCGCCAGGAACTTTTGGCGGACGGGGTTTCACCGGACCGGATTATTTCTGTAAATTTTGAAGATCTGGCGTACGAGGATCTCACAGAATACCATGCGCTGTACCGTTATCTCTCGTCCCGGCTGAAACCCGGCGTCATGAATTATATCTTTCTGGATGAGATCCAGCACGTTCCTCAGTTCGAGAAGGCGGTGGACAGCCTGTTCCTGAAGGAGAATGTGGATATCTATCTCACAGGATCCAACGGATATTTCATGTCGGCAGAACTGGCAACACTCCTGTCCGGCCGTTACGTCGAACTGAAAATGCTGCCTCTGTCTTTCGGTGAATTCTGCAGCGGGATTCCTGACAGGTCTCTGAGCAATGCAGAGAAATATGCTTTGTACCTCAAGACAAGCTCTTTCCCATATCTGACTTCATTCAGCAGAACCGACGCAGAAATCCAGGATTACCTTACAGGTATATTTAATACCGTCATTGTGAAAGACACCCTGACCCGGATCAGATCGTCCGACACGGCTTTGCTGGAAAAGATCATGAAATACCTGGCCGCCAATATCGGCAGCCTGATTTCGCCGACTAAGATAGCAAACACCCTGACGAGCAGCGGGCGCAGGACAGACAACAAAACGGTAGAAAGGTTTCTTGGCGGGCTGAAAGACAGCCTTCTGATTTATCAGGCAGACCGCTATGATGTACGCGGAAAGAACCTGCTGAAAACCAACAGTAAATATTACTTCGTAGATCCTGCATTCCGCAGACTTCTGATCAACGATACAGGGAGAGATACCGGCCATATCCTGGAAAATGCAGTTTATCTCGAACTGCTCCACCGGGGCTGCCGGGTCTATGTCGGACAAATTGCAGGGAAAGAAGTGGACTTTGTTGCAGAATCCCGGGAGGGCATTGTATACTATCAGGTAGCGGAAACGACCATGGACCCTGCCGTTCTGGAAAGAGAACTGAAGCCTCTCCAGAGTATCCATGATCAATACCCTAAATATTTACTGACACTGGACAAAATCACTCCAGAAGCTAACTATAACGGCATCCGAAAGCGAAATGCTCTTTCCTGGATGCTGGGGCAATAACGATATTAATCAACGAGATGGACATTTACGTGAACAAAGTATGGATCACCGTGATCGCGGCTGTCTGCTGGGGTCTTGCGGCAAACTCAGGCGAATATCTGATTGGGCAGAAACATATGGAAGCGGTGCAGCTGACCTGCATCCGGCTGATTGCAGCCGGCGCGATTCTGCTGGTTTTCGCCGCGGTGAAGCACAGCGACATTCTCAGCATATGGAAACAAAGGCGTGACCGGATCGAACTCCTCATAACTGGTTTCATCGGATTCGGCGCCTGCCAGGCTGCCTATTTTCTGGCCATCCGCTTCTCAAACAGCGGAACCGCCTGCGTCATTCAGAACATGGCGCCCATATTTATCCTGGTATGCACCCTGTTTATGGAGAAGCGGGGACCCCGCACGGTGGAGATCATTTCCATTGCCGTGGTTCTCGCCGGGGCATTTCTCCTGACCACCCACGGGAACCTGGGATCCCTGGCCATCTCCCCTGCCGGGCTGCTGATGGGGCTGATCTCAGCCGCCGCGGTAGCGCTCTACTCCATTCTGCCCGCCCGGCTGATGGACAAGTTCGGATCCCTGGTGACCACGGGCTGGTCCATCCTTCTGGGTGGACTGATCCTGCTGCCCTTTGGCGGCCTGGGTCCGCTGCACGGAAATATGGACGGCGGCGCCTGGGCCATGCTCCTGTTCCTGATCCTCGTGGGAACGGTGACGACCTTCGGCCTCTACATGTGGTCCCTGCCCTATGTGGGAGCATTTACTGCTTCTGTTGTCTGCCTGCTGGAACCAGTGGTAGCCTCCTTCGTGACCGTCGCCATATTCGGCACGCCCTTTATGTGGGCAGACTATGCCGGCATCGCCGGCGTCCTGGCAGGCCTGCTCATCCTGACGGTTCTGGGCGGCCGACATGGTGAATAGCTATGAGAGATAAAAACGAAACAGCCAAATACCGCCTGGCCGAGTCGATGCACGACCTGCTGGAGAAGAAGCCCGTGAAAGACATCCGCGTCACAGAGATCTGCGAGACCTGCGGCGTTTCCCGGCAGACGTTCTACCGGAACTTCCTGGACAAAAACGACCTGATCAACTGGTACTTCGACATTCTGCTGGACACGTCCTTCGAGAAGATGGGAGACGGCAAGACGGTTTACGACGGCCTCATACGCAAGTTCCGATTTATCAAGGCGGAGGGACCTTTCTTCGCCGCTGCTTTCAACAACGATGAGCAGAACAACCTGAAGGATCACGATTTCCGCAAGATCCTTTCCTTCTATACCGACCTGATCCAGCGGAAAGCGCCCGGCCTCTTCAGCGAAGAGATGCGCAAGCTCCTGGAGATGTACTGCCAGGCCTCGATCTACGGCACCGTCCGGTGGATCCTGGGCGGGATGAAATCTGCACCCGAGGAACTGGCTGCCCTCATGATCGACGCCATGCCCGCCAAACTGGCGGAGCTTTTCCGCGCCGCGGACCTGCTGCGGTAACCTCCCTTAATTTACACATCCGAAAGGTTACAAAGCCCTGGTTTTGTAACTTATTTTTTTCCTTTGCCCGGCATACAATAAAACTGCAAAAAGTGTGATATATAGTGGAACATGTATTTGTGCAAAGGAGATGTTACTATGGTAAACAGAATTTCTCTCAACGGTACTTCTTATCACGGCGCCGGCGCGATCTCCGCCATCGTTCCGGAGATTAAGAGCCGCGGCTTCAGCAAGGCCTTTGTTGCCTCTGACCCCGACCTGATCAAATTCGGCGTGACCGCCAAGGTCACTGACATCCTGGACGCGGAAGGCCTGCCCTACGAGGTTTACTCCGACATCAAGCCCAACCCGACGATCGCCAACGTGCAGAACGGCGTCAAAGCCTTCCGTGCTTCCGGTGCGGACTATATCATCGCCATCGGCGGCGGCTCATCCATGGATACGTCCAAAGCCATCGGCATCATCATCACGAATCCGGAGTTCGAGGACGTCCGCTCTCTTGAGGGCACCGCAGCCACCAAGAACCCCTGTGTTCCGATCATCGCCGTTCCCACAACGGCTGGAACCGCCGCGGAAGTTACGATCAACTACGTCATCACCGATCCGGAGAAGGAGCGGAAGTTCGTCTGCGTCGATCCCCACGACATGCCCGTCATCGCCGTCATCGACCCGGATATGATGTCCTCCATGCCTGCAGGCCTCACCGCGGCAACAGGAATGGACGCTCTGACCCACGCGATAGAAGGTTATATTACAAAGGCTGCCTGGGAGATGACTGACATGTTCCACCTGGAAGCCATCCGTCTCATCTCTGAGAACCTGCGGGGCGCCGTTGCCAACACAAAGGAGGGCCGCGAAGGCATGGCTCTGGGCCAGTATATCGCGGGCATGGGCTTCTCCAACGTCGGCCTGGGCATCGACCACTCCATGGCCCACACTCTTTCCGCCCACTATGATACGCCCCACGGCATGGCCTGCGCCCAGCTGCTCCCCATTTCCATGGAGTTCAACCGGGATTACACCGGTGAGAAATACCGGGAGATCGCCCGGGCCATGGGTGTCGCCGGCGTAGATGAAATGACCCAGGAAGAATACAGAGACGCTGCCATCGCTGCCGTCCGCAAACTCTCAAGTGACGTAGGTATCCCGGAGAAAAACGAGCGGATCCGTGAGGAGGATCTGAACCAGCTGGCCGCCGACGCCCTGAACGACGCCTGCTGTCCCGGCAACCCGAGAGAAGCCACCGCAGACCAGGTCATCGAGATGTTCCGGCAGCTGATGTAGAACTGTGGCAGCTCCGCCGGCAGATCTGAGTAAACCGGCCATCTCGCAAACCGGCGGTTCGCGCTGCCACCAGATTCGATGGTTTCTGTGGCAGCTCCGCCGGTAGATCTGTGAAAACCCATGATCTCGCCGTTTGTCCGGCTGTATCGCCCCGGCTGCGGGTCGAATGCATAAATGTAACTGGGCATTCATGCAGATATAACCGTGCACCGCCCAGGATTAGGTGATAAGTGTAGATTTCTCTGATTTCCACCGAAGAAACTTCAGGGGGAATTCGGTGTTATCGCTGTGATTCCGCAATTAACACCGAAAGGCCGTTTGCCATCTACGACCTGGCTGGATTCCAAACCATGGATATGGATAATATTGGATGAGAGTTGACGAGATTAATGCCATTTTTCAGTCGATTTCGCGAAGAATTTGCGAATAAACTTTCATTATTTCGAATGACGCAGATGGCGTTCGGTGGAACATCTGGAAATACGACCACACCACCGAATCCCTTCGGTGAAATATCCAGCAACACAACCACACCACCGAATCCCTTCGGTGGAATGTACAGCAACACGGCTATACCACCGAAGCACCACCGAAAACATCGTAAGGTCTCTGCCATGCCGCCGAAAAGAGACGGCGATCCGATCCCTGCAGCCGGGCAGATAAACAGACGGACGTAAACAGACCGCCCGAGTTCACTTCAGCCGTGCCTTTGTTGCTGCGGACGCGAACTGCGCATAGATCCGGGCGTAGAGTTTCACTACCAGGCCTGTGCAGCAGGCGGAGATGATCGTGCCCTCCCGGGTGCCCAGGATCCTGCCATGGAAGAGGATCATGGACAGGATGACCGCGGAAACGACGCAGGAGACGTCGAAGAACACCTTGGCGCTGCCAAAGGTCTTTCCAGTTTTGTCTGATACCGCTTTTACAAAGCCCTCACCGGCGTTCAGGACCACGCCTGCGATGACGGTGACCTCAACGCCCAGGGCCAGAAGGAAGATGCCGGCGGTAAGGGAGAGGAGTTTGGCCGGGTAAATATCCACGGGCACACCGCTTACGATCCGCAGCCCTATGTCAGTAAACCAGCCGAACAGGAACGAAACCGGAATCTGCAGAAACTGCACCCGCCGAAAGTCCCGGCGCAGGATGAGAATCTGTCCCAGGAGCATCAGGCAGTTCCATATGAAAAGCAGAGTGCCCAGACTGATGTCCGGGACCAGGTAACTGACCACATTGGGGACAGATGCGATGGGCGTGACCCCCAGCTGGCTGTGCTTGGTGAATGCGATCCCTACTCCTTCCAAAAAAAGACCTGCTGTAAAGAGCAGGTATCTTAAAAACAATTCTTTATTCGACAATCTGTTCGCTCCTGTTTCCGTTACCATTAACTGTTAGTTTTCTAATAACAGCCTATGCTTTTCTCCCGTCGGAAATCAAGTAAAAAAGTCTCTGCCCGCAGCACCGGACGTCAGCCGACCCGATAGTCTCACGCCAGCTCCCACACGAATGTCACCGTATCCGACACGTCGATGTCCTCCGGGTTCAGCTCCGGCATGCCTGCGGCCCCGGCGGGCACCGCGTCCGGCATACAGTCCTCAAATGTCATTTCAGAGTAAAGCCGCAGCTCGCCCCAGTTATAGTCGATGGTCTGCAGCTGCCCCAGCTCCGCCCCCGCGGCGTCGCAGAGGATCTGGGCTTTCTCCCTCGCCTTGACCGCGGCGTCTTTTAACAAAGCCCTGGCTGCCCCGTCCTGGTCAGCAAATGTGAACTTTACCTCGATCTCCGTGCCCGTATCAGCCATGCTGATCTCCGAAAGCGCCCGGTTCAGCAGCGCCGTATCCAGCGGGAACCGGATGACCAGCTCGTGACTGGCGCAGTACCCGTCGAATACCCTGTGGTAATTGTCATTCTTATCCCTTTCTGAATGATATTCCGTGCTGACATCGAAGCTGGCCGCCTTCACCTGATCCCATTCGATCCCGGCCGACTGGCATGCGCCCTGCAGCCGCTGCAGCTTTTCATTTTCGGTACTGACCGCCTTCGCATAATCTTTCTTTGTACTGGACAGGCTCAGCTGGACCTCCGCCTGATCCGGACTTATTTTGATGCTGCCTTTGCTTTTTATCGTAATTGTTCTCATATAAAATCGCCTCCTGACTTATACCCTTACTTCATCCTGTAATAAGTATACGTCAGAAGGCGATGACCGTGGTCGCCTGCCGGGCGACAAATGGCGGCAGGCGACTTTAAGTTGATTTTCTGTATTTTACCGATTTCTGATCTTCTCGCCGTAAAGTGAGATCCTTTCCCCTGACTGGAACCGCTGAAAGAGCTTTCGCTTGTTGACATAGCTTCCGGCGATGAAGTCCGCTTTCTCCTCCGGTATCCCGCACCGGCAGTAAAACTCCCTGACCTCTGCCGGCGAAGGGAGCCGGTCTTCTGCAACGATATCCCGATGGCGAACGTATCTCAGCATTTTCTCCTCAGGCTTCTGGAACGAATTGGTCTTCTGCTCCAGAAGCTGCGCTGTATCCAAAGGGCTGCTGCCTTCCATGTCGTAAAACATGCTGCTGCCGGAATCAAATATCGGCGCAGGGCAGATGAACTTCAGGGTCTCTGCATCGCGCAGCACGCCAAAATTGCGAAGGTGCTCATCTGTATTGCTGATCACGAAATCCGTAAGCGTCTGGTAATCCAGAAATCGCCGGACTTCTTCCTCCTCCAGCCCATGTTCCCCGCAGATCTCAATAAATGATTCGTAGTCCGGCAGGTCATGGCTTTGTTTCTGGGACATGATAACCTGGTATGCCGAAAGGAATTCGACCTTTTCGGAGGTAAAAGCCCTGCAGCGGGACACTGCGTCTCCGTCATGGGTCCTGCCAAACTTGTACTGAACATAGCCGATGCCGCTGTCCTGCCTGCGGTGAAGTTCTGAGGCAAAAAGCTCATTGGCGCTCTGCTGCCCGTAATGGGCGCAGGATCTCTTGACCAGTACAGTCGGCTGCTCGCTCTGATCCCAGTATTTGTCCATTTCTCCCCCTAAGGACGCATTGGGATCATAGGACGAGAGATGATGATAAGGCATGACGTCTGCACCCACAGAAGGGAAATTATACAGACATACGTTCTTCCAGGCAAGATCCATGTCCGCGGGGCAGATCCAGTATGTGTCCGTGATGCTAAGTGCAAGATTCTTCGCCAGATAATCCCTGCCGCTGACGCACCCGGCATCTCGGATGACCTGTTCCATATCTTTTCTGTGCCCCGGAACTGCCCTGTGATTCCACCAGACTCTAATAAGATCGGGGTCTGCATTACCCGGAAACGGAGAATATTCCGGCTCACTTATTCTGCAGTGCAGCATGGCGCCATTATCACTATTAATGATAACGAGTCCGAAGGGAACATCTCTGTGCATCAGAATATAGCTGGCATTCATCGGCGTCTCCTTTCTGCAGGAAGCTTCTATTCAAAAAACCGCTCCGCCTCTTCCTGCCGATCCGCCTCCTCCTGCCACTTCTTCTCTTCGATATAATCCTGGATCATCCACTCCGCGATATCGTTGTAAAAACGGGTGCGCCCTGGTACGTTGTAATCCTTCCCCGTATTCAGCGTCACCTCTTCGCCCTCGTACTGGAATGTGATCCGGCTGCCGTTATCGTAGGACCACGTATAGGTAATTCCTCGGCAGCGCCCTGTGGTTCCATCCAGATAACGAATGGGATTGATCACCGCGCCCGGTTCCGCGCCCAGGGCCGACGCCAGCCGAAACAGCGTAGCCGAAGCGCACTGATTGATATCGATCTTCTTATTATGGATCTCATTTACCGTCGTATAGGGAACACCGGACATTCTTGAGACCGCGTACATGCTCAGACCGGAGCGTTCCAGCGCCTGGTTGTAGTTCTCATTCATGCGTTTCACCCCTTTTTTCATTATAACGTTATAGCGTTATAGCATCAAGAACATGCTGGTACCGCACTGTCGCACATGCCGGTGCGTTCCAGCGCCTGGTTGTAGTTCTCATTCATAATTTACGCCTCATTTTCATTATAACGTTATGACGTTATAACTCAAAAAGGCATGAGACACAATGCTGTGCGCCGCACCGTTCGTATCGATTTGCTTATTACAGATTCCCCAGCACGGATATGACTATCTCGGAAAGCTCATCCCGGCTTTCGCGGAAGTCGCGGCTGATCCAGCAGCCCAGGACGGTAACGAGGGTCGATACAATCAGAGCGTGATGATAATCCGCATATTCCGGAAACCGGTTATCCGAAGAATAGTCGAACTGGTCCAGATGCTCCTCCAGGAACCGTCTCATGCTCCCGGAAACAAGAGGCGCAAGATTCTGCCTTTTGAGCAGGGCAAGCCGCTCCTGGGATATGGGAAAGTCATGGAAAAGATTCTGTATATTGACCCGGGCGCTGCCGGAATCGGGATGGAGCCGGATCTCCTCCGCAAACTGCTGGTCCAGCCAGTCTTCTATGATCTCGTCCTTTGATGAATAGTGGTGATAAAATGTCTGCCGGGAAACACGGGCTTCCTGGCAGATCTGGCTGACTGTAAGCAGCGCATACTCATCCCGTTCCATCAGCTGGAACAGACCGTCCGCCAGCGCCTGCCTGGACCGCAGTTCCAGGGCACGGGCATTACCGTGTACCCCGGCGTTACTGTGGGTTTCAGCCCTGCCGGCATTACCGCGGGTTTCAGCCCTGCCGGCGTTACCGCGGCTTCTGGTCCCGCCGCACTGCCCGTTCCCGCCGGCCGCACCGGCCACGCCGGCCACGCTCTTTCCATCCTTTACAAATCCGCCCAATTTGTCCAATCCTCCCCAGCTCATTGTTTTCACTAATTGTACTGATTATAATACATATAAACAAATCTGACAATTTCAGAAGACCAGAGGATAGTGTCAAGTTGTTAGGGAGTTTTTTGTTGACAATCCTCGGTAGGTATCTTCCTGCATAGGGATTAGCATAGAGGATTTCTTG
>OMXT01000008.1 GCA_900315125.1 uncultured Eubacteriales bacterium | reverse complement strand
TCATCGTAGACAACGGAATCACTCAGAAGAACCAAATTATCAGAATTGCTTGAATTCTAATTTACACACAAAAAAGGACTTGACCATCAGCCGCCCGATTTTATATGTTCTGATATAACTTCTGATCCAACCAGACGATATACAGGTCGCAAAATTATATTTTTTCAACACTTAGAACTGGCTGATATAACGGTCGGACAGGGCTTTTGTGCTTGAGGCCGTTAACTCTTGTCTAGAGTATATTTTTCATCACATTTTGCAATAATTGATATAACTTTTGTCTCATGCCAGTCCCACAAATTATATTTTTTTGTAGAAAATCTGCATATCGATAGAACTTTTGCCTTTTCTGGAGAATTCCGGCGTCAGCAAAGCATTCATCCGGGCGCCGGCCCGGGCGCCGATTCGGGCGCTTACCCCAGCACCTTGCGGAACACTTCCAGCGCCTTGTCGATCTCTTCATATGTAATGGTCAGGGGCGGCAGCAGACGGATCTTGTCTATGGCCGTGATGACGATGGCGCCGGCAGCGATCAGATCCTTCGCCGTCTCCTGAAAGTCTCTGGTCTTCAGGTTGATGCCGATCATCATGCCCAGGCCGGTGGTGCTTTCTATCTCGTCGATGGCCTCCAGCTGGGACCGCAAATAGTACGCCTTTTCCCTTACGCCGGCAAGAAAAGGCTCGTCCAGTGTATCCAGCACCACGGCGCCTCCCGCGCAGACCACAGGATTCATGCCGAATGTGGATCCGTGATCCCCGGGAACCATGACGTCGCAGGCTTTGGGTCCTGCCAGAACGCCGCCGATGGGCAGACCGGCGCCGATGCCTTTGGCGAAGGACACCAGATCCGGCAGAAAGCCATAATATTCATAGGCAAACAGCCTGCCTGTGCGGCCGATGCCCGCCTGGACTTCGTCGTCGATGAACAGGATATCGTTATTTCGGCACAGGGTCACTGCGGCATCAACAAAGACCTGATCCAGCGCGGTCACGCCTCCTTCGCCCTGCACCAGTTCCATGATCAGCGCGCAGGGATTATACTGGGCTACCGCCTCCTTCAGCTGTTCGATATTATTGGCTTCGATCTGGATCAGCCCCGGCGTCAGCGGTCCGAACCGCTCCTGATTTCCGCAGGAACCAGTGGCCGTCACGGTTGTGATGGTCCTGCCGTGGAAGGACGTGTTCAGGTAGATGATATTATTCTTATGGATGTCCGCAACGGTATTGCCGTATTTCCTGGCGATCTTAAACGCCACCTCATTAGCCTCTGCGCCGGAATTGCAGAAGAAGACTTTGTTCAGACCGCTGCGCTCCACAATTTTCCTGGCCAGCACTGCGCCGGGCTCGTGATAGAAAAGATTGGACGTGTGCTGGAATTTATTCAGCTGCTTTATGACAGCCCCGGTCCATTCCGAGTTACCGTAGCCGAGGCAGTTGACGCCGATACCCGCGGCAAGGTCTATGTATTCCTTCCCATCGGTATCCCACACTGTCGCGCCCTCCGCCTGGTCGTATACCACGTCATACCGGTTATATGTATGAATGATATATTTATCATAGGTTTCTTTAATCGTCTGACTATTCATGACTGCTCTCGCCTCCAATCAGTCTGCAATCACGCTGCAATCACGCTGCAATCAGTCCTTATAGAACCGTTCTTCCCTCGGCGCCATCACTGCCGTACCCACGCCTTTGTCTGTGAAAAATTCCAGCAGCAGGGAATGGGGCAGACGGCCGTCCATGATGTGCACCCTGCGGACGCCGCCCCGGACCGCGTCCACGCAGTTCTGGATCTTCGGGATCATACCGCCGCTGATGGTTCCATCCTGGATCAGCTTTTCCGCATCGTCCGCGTAGATCTCCGCAATGACCGATTCCGGATCGTCTACGTCTTCCAGCACGCCGGCGATGTCGCTGAGGAAGGCCAGTTTGTCCGCCCGCATCGCCTCCGCGATGGCGCTGGCGGCGTGATCCGCGTTGATATTGTAGGCCTGCCCGTCTTCGTCGGCGGCGATGGGATAAACAAAGGGAATAAAGTCGTTTTCCAGCATATCTCTTATGATCCGAGTGTTCACATTCGTGATCTCCCCCACATATCCGATATCCGCCCCGTCAGGCATTTGTTTATGAGCCGTCATGAGACAGCCGTCGATCCCGCTGATCCCCACAGCGTGGGCGCCCATGCGCTCCGCCATGGCCACCAGCTCGCTGTTTACCTTAGCCAGCACCATCTTGGCGATCTCCAGCGTGCTTTCATCCGTGATGCGCAGGCCGTTGTGGAAGTGCTGTTCTATGCCCGTCTTCTCCGCCCATTTGCTGATCTCGCTGCCGCCGCCGTGGACCACGATGGGACGGAAGCCGACAGTTTTCAGCAGGACAACGTCCTGGATCACATGTCGCTGCAGGTCTTTGTTCTTCATGGCGGCGCCGCCGTACTTAATAACGATGATATTTCCATAGAAACGCTGGATATAGGGCAGTGCCTCAATGAGAACTCCCGCTTTATCCAGCACCTTCTGACTTACCATTTGAACTGCTCCTTTCGGCTATATCAAAGGACTATATCAGTCCCTTTGTTTCTTCTATTCCAAGCATCAAATTCATATTCTGGACCGCGGCGCCCGACGCGCCCTTGCCCAGGTTGTCAAATCTGGAGATGACCAGGGGACGGTCTTCGTTGCCCGCCACGAAAATTTCCAGATTATTTTTTCCTTCCGCTACACTGCCGTGGATGAATCCGTCCTCCGGCCATCCGCTGTTGACAGAGATCAAAGCCTCGTCTTTGTAGTATTCCGCATAGAGATCCCGCAGCTCTCCCGGTCCCAGGACCCTGGACATCAGCTCCCTGCGCAGGGGCACGGACATGACCATGCCGCTGTAGAAGTCCCCGACGATAGGTTCAAAGGAAGGGGCAAAGGCTATGCCGGTCATTTTCATCATCTCGGCCAGATGCTTGTGCTTCTGAGGCAGGCCGTACTGTCCCGGACTTTTCAGGTAGTCCGGACGATCCTGCGACTGGTGTCGGGCGATCATCTTCTTGCCGCCCCCGGAATATCCCGTGACACAGAATGAGGTAAAGGGATACTTGGGATCGCAGACCCCCGCCGCCACCAGCGGCTTAACCAGTGCGATGAAGCCTGTAGCGTGGCAGCCCGGATTGGCGACTCGGTTCGCCTTTTTGATTCGCTTTCTCTGGTCCGGCGCAAGCTCCGCCATGCCGTAGACCCAGTCCGGGTCCACCCGGTGAGCCGTCGACGTATCGATGAGCCGCACGTCACCCGGGACTGCGTCCGCAAGCTCCCTTGCCGCGTCATCCGGCAGACAGAGTATGGAAACATCCGCTTCCTCAGCCCTTCGGACACGTGCTCCCAGGTCTTTTCGCCGTTCTTCCGGCAGGGTCAGGATCTCTATGTCCTCCCTGGGATCCAGATACTCGTGGATCTTCAGGCCCGTCGTGCCGTGGGCTCCGTCGATGAATACCTTATAAACCTTGTTCCGCGTGATCCTTGACTGAAATGCCAATGTTCTCCCTCCTTATTATGTAAACTGCTGTAACGCTGCGGCTGGCGGTCTGCCGGCTGGCTGCCGCCGTCCAGCGGCTATCTGCCAGCGCCCAGCGGCCGTATATTAATTCGTCCAACTGCATAAATTTTGCGTTGGATTAATTATACACGGTCAAGCATATTAATTCAACCGTTAAATACAAGATTTTTGTTTTCAGAATACAAAGAATAGTCTTTCGGATTGTTTTTATTTGGGATGGAGAACGGAAACTGCCTGGCATACAAGCAAAGAGTAGTGTACATCCTTAAAAAGGCAGAAGTTATATTTTTATGACATCAAAGTTCAGATTGATATAATCTGCCCATACCGCCAGCGGCAAAAATTATATCGATTGCTGCAATACGAGCTGAGAAATATAATTTATCCGATTTGGGAGGCTTAGACTGGATTGACCGTTATATTAACCACATCTGCTTGGTAAGAAAAATATAACTTTACGATTTGCAGACACGTAAAATGAGCTAGCAGTTATATCAGAACATATAAAATTTGCCAGCCGATATAAAAAGTCCCTATTGAGAAATGTAAAAGTTATATTTTCTGAAACGTTTTAGTTGAATCAATATAACTTATGATCCGATTTGTACCAGTTCGCCACTCTCAGCTCGCAGCCGTTTCTCTTTACAGGATCCACCGGCAGCGGTTCAGCACAGCATAGATGTCCTGGGCACGGACCATTGCAAGATTGCCGGGAAGGGTCCCGCCCACTGCCGCGGCGAATCCGGCGGACTCGATCCGCTTCATCATCCGGCTCGCCAGCTGCTGCAGAGACTGCTTTCCGTCCATCTGTCCGCACAGGGCAATGGTCAGGTATGCGAGGAATTCCATCTGGTCCCGGTCGACGATCTGCTCCAGTGCCCGCAGATCCGCGGATGCGCGGTTTATAACAAAGCCATCTCTGCCCAGGTTCTTATGCTTTACTCTGCCCCGCACCGGCTCCGTCACCTTCGGATCCGACACGGGTTTCCGGCTGCCGAAATCCAGGGACGCCAGATCATCAGCAGCAGCCTTCGATACATCTCGGCCGTCCGACAAATCCCGTTCTCCTGCCAGTGCCCGGACCTTTTCCGTCACGTCATAAGGCTGGTAATCCTTCATCTGGATCACCCGGTCCGCCTCACGGAAGAATGCGCCGGAGCTCCCGGCGACCAATACAGTAGAAACGCCCAGCTCCTCATAGAGCGCACGCATCCGACGGCAGTAGGGAACGATGGGCTCTTCGTTGTCCGCTACGATCTGCTCCATCAGTTCATCCCGCATCATAAAGTTCGCCGCGCAGGTATCCTCATCCATCAGGAGGACCCGGGAGCCGGCTTCTACGCTTTCAATGACAGCAGCCGCCTGAGACGTGCTGCCGCTGGCATTGTCACTGCTGAACCGGACCGTGTCTTTGCCATTAGGAAGGTTTCGGATAAAAGGCGAAATATTGACATTATGGATGCCTCTGCCGTCCTCCGCCCGCACGAGCATGGCGGTGGGATCTGTCATGACAAACTCCCGCCCGTCCCCGGCGATATGATCATAGATGCCCCGCTCCAGCCCTTCCAGCAGCGTAGATTTGCCGTGATATCCGCCGCCGATGATCAGCGTGATGCCCGGGTAAACCGCCATGCCGCTGATCTCACCGTGGTGAGGCAGCCGGAACGTAATCCGATCCTCCGAGGGGGAGCGGAACGGAATGGCATCCTTCAGAGGCTTCTGGGAAATACCGCTTTCTCTCGGGAGAACAGCGCCGTCCCCGATGAAGCCGATCAATCCTTCCTCTCTCATCTGCTCCCGCAGGCTCAACTGATCCTCCGCCAGATTCCTGACCGCCGCAAGCCGCCCCGCAGGCAGGGAAGAATAGAGCAGGTTTTCGCTGACGCACTTCGGCAGGATAGAGAACAAAATTTTCACCAGCTCTCCGGCCAGTATAGTTCTGCCGGCCGCCGGAAATCCAACAAGGAATTTCACCGTCAGGTCGCCTTTGCCATTGAAAAAGCAGGCGCTGCGCTCCAGCACTTCCTGGCCCGGCACCGCGCAGGAAAGGGATCCGCTTTTGCCGGAGCCCTTCGTCTGGTGAGACCCCCGCCGCAAGCCGGAGGCGAACCGGCGCAGCAGCTCGTCCGCCAGAGCGATGCTGTTCCGGTGAGTCAGAGGATTCGAGGGATCAGTAAGAAGGTCCTTCGGAAATCCCGCTTCCTCCGCCGTGATCGTGATGCTGAGAGCAGAAGGCGCCGCAAAGGGATCCCCCTGCACGTGCTCAATATTCAGCATATAGTCGGCGAACCGATATCGTCCCCGCAGACTCTTATACGCCGGATAGCCCCTGTGATCGATTTCCTTCAGTTTTCTCCTCAGTTCCTGTGACATGGTTCTCCTTCCCCTTCTTTGCCAATCGGCCCGAAAAGGCGGCAGCCATAAGGGCAGCCGCCTTTTCGGGCCTCCATACTCAATTATTATTCCATCGGCGCGTACTGGCGGATGATATTCTCAGCCAGTTTGATGCCGTCCACGGCAGAGCTCATGATGCCGCCCGCGTAGCCGGCCCCTTCGCCGCCGGGAAAAATGCCTTTAATATTGCTTTCCATATTCTCATCCCGGATCATGCGAACCGGAGAAGAACTGCGGGTCTCTACAGCGGTCATGACTGCGTCGTCCGCGTCGAATCCATGGAGCTTCCGTCCCAGCTCCGGCATGGCCTCTCGGATCGCGTCCACAGCAAACCTGGGCAGACACTCGATGACCAGCTGGCCCGCCGGCGTGCCGTCCCGGAAATCCGCCCATGTACACTTAGGCGCCTTGTAATTTCCGCCGCCGTTCTTAAAGGCGATGCGCTCGTATTTCCGCTGGAAGTTGACGCCTGCCAGCTCGCCGCCTCCGCCAAAATCGGATAGGTGCACGTCCACGAGCAAAGCACTGTTTGCCGTGCCGCTGTTTCTCTGGCGGTAGCTCATGCCGTTCGTCACGACGCCGCCGGTCTCAGAGGACGCAACGATGACCTCGCCGCCCGGGCACATACAGAATGTGTAAACGCCCCTGCCGTTCTTGCAATGATATGCCAAATTGTAGACCGCATGGGGCAGATAGGGATTGCCCGCCTCGGATCCGTACTGTGCCTCATCCACCAGCTGCTGGGGATGCTCGATCCGAACGCCGATAGACAGTGGCTTCTGACCCATCTCAAAACCGCTCTCCAGCAGGCTTTCCATGGTATCTCTCGAGCTGTGGCCGATGGCCAGGATCAGGTTGTCGGTCATCAGGTGTTTCAGCTGATAGTCCTGCTGGACCACCAGTCCGGTGACCCGGCCTTCGTCCGTGATCAGCCGGTTCATCCGCGCGTTGAACATGACGGTGCCGCCCAGGTTGACGATCTTCTGACGCACGTTCTTTACCACAGAACGGAGGATATCCGTGCCAATGTGAGGCCTTTGTACATAAAGGATATCATCCCTGGCCCCTGCCATCACGAACTCCTCCAGGACCTTGCGCTTCCGCGGATCCTTGATGCCGGAGGTCAGCTTGCCGTCGGAGAACGTGCCCGCGCCGCCTTCGCCGTACTGCACGTTGCACTCCAGGTCCAGGATGCCCCGCTCCCAGAACTGGTTGACCACCTTGATCCGCGAGTCCATGTCGTAGCCCCGCTCCACGATGACCGGCTTATAGCCCCGCTCCGCCAGGATCAGGCCGGCGAACATGCCGCAGGGCCCAAACCCGACGATCACCGGCCGCTTCGCCAGTTTCTCCGTGCCGCTGGGGACTTCCTTATAGCTCATGTCCGGCGCTTCCGGCAGGTTCAGTCTGCGGTCGCAGCTGAAATCCACTGTGAAGACCTGTTTGATGTCGGACTTCTTCCGGGCGTCCACGGACCGCCGGATGATCTCCACGTCCGAAACCCTCATGTCCCCTTTGCTGAATTTCTGGCTGATCTTCCGCGGGATCACGTTCGGCGACTCGTCGAGCCGCAGCTTGAGCTGTGTCAGTCTGTATCTGGTCTGTTTCATCTTATCTCTGTTCCTCCTGAAATTACCTCTGCTCTGCCTGAATTTGCCTCTGTTTCGCCTGAATTCCTTGCGATCGTCTGACTCGCCATGGCCTGATCTTCTATCAGCCGTTCCGCCATAGCCTGACCTGCCCGGATCCCCGTGACCCAGGCGTTCTGCAGATTCCACCCGCCGCAGGGCCCGTCATAATCCAAAACTTCTCCGGCCAGGTACAGCCCCGGCACGCGTTTCGCCTCCATACGCTGCGGATCCAGTTCCTCCAGTTTCACGCCGCCCTTCGTCACCTGAGCGTACTTCCAGCCCCGGAGATTCTTCACATGGAGCGGGTACCGCTTCAAAAGCCGGCCCGCCTGCTCCGGATCCCCGCCGCTGGCCTCCGCCACCGCCTCCGCCAGCGGCTTCCGAAGGATGCTCCGAAGCGCCTGACTAGTGACCTCCCGAACGCCCTGCGTTTCCATCTGATGGCGGATCAGACCTGCCGCCTCCGCCGCATCTGCCGCTCCCTCCAGCTCCGGCAGTAAATCCAGCTCTATGCGGTAATCCCTGAACCCATCCTGCACAGACGCTCCATCAGCCAGCTCAATCCGACTGGACAGATTCATTACGCAGATGCCGGAAATCCCGTAGTCGTTAAACTGGACCTCTCCTGCCTCCTCAGCAATTTTCTTCTTATTATAGTACAAAGCCGTGTTTGCCCATACCCGGACTCCTGCCATGCTCTCTACGTCTTCCACCGTTTCGATGCCCGTCAGGGCCGGCGCCAGCCGGGTCACCTCGAGACCCAGACTCCTCGCCATTTTCGTCCCGTCCCCGCAGGTCCCGAACTGCGGCGCCGCCTTGCCGCCCATGGCGATCAGCAGCTGGTCCGCTTCTATGGTAACATCCTGGGTTCCGCATACGCACCGGAGCTGGAAGTTGACTTTCGCCCGTGAGTGACCTGCCGCGGGATCCGTATACTGAACGTTCCGTACTTCAGTATTGGTCAATACCTGAACATCCAGCAATGCAATTCGATCTATCAATGCGCCGACCACGTCCGCCGCATCTCCGGAATAGGGGTAGACTCTCCCGCCGTCCTCCACCCGGGTGACGACGCCCAAATGTCCGAAGAACGCCTGCACTTCCCGGCAGCCTTCCGCATTGATATTAGTCAGGTTACACCTGCCGTTGCCCGTCGCCTTCAGCTTCCGTCCCAGCCGATCCATCTTCTCCACAATCAGGATCCGAGGAGGCTGACCGCTGCCGGGTCTGCTGGTTCCATTATTGCCACGGCACGGTTTGCTGTTTCCAGATCCGGCACCCACTGATCTGTCCCTTCCAAACCCGCTGCCTTCTAACCTGCCGTTCCCAGACCTGCCGTCCCGCAGCCGCTCCGCGGCTGCCACAGCAGCAGCCATGCCGGCGGCTCCGCCGCCGGCGATGCAGATATCCACACGGATCTTCGCCGGCACATCTGCAGGCGTGCCGATCGAGCTGTCCGCCGGCAGAGCCGAATCGGTTTTTCTTTTCTTCTTCCTGCTCATGCCCATATTTTACACTAAAGCGCCGGTTCCGTCTACTTTCGACCGCCCGGTTCAGCGCTCGAATTCCGTCCTTCGCCTGCCGCTGGTACGAATCGGATCATAAGTTATATTGTCTCGACCAGAAGGCTTCCAAAAATATAACTTTTACCTTCCTCCATACGGATATATTATATCATCCGGCAAATTTTATATGTTCTAATATAACGGCTAGCTCATTTTACGTGACTGTAAATCGTAAAATTATATTTTTCTTACCAAGCAGCTGTGATTAATATAACGGTCAAACGAACTTTAAACCCCTCAAGCCAGATAAATTATATTTCTAAGCTCGTATTGCAGCAATCGATATAACTTATGCCTCCTGCAACTTCTGCAAAGTATATCAACACACTTGCCTCGGCAAGATTGATTTAACTTATGCGTTTTAGTACCGATCCGAAAAACTCACATTGACATTGGTCACAGTCGATGATACCATGATTTTACATTTAATGTTATATTTACCATAAGCAAAAGGAGGAGTACCATGAAATGCAGGGACGATCTGATCAAGACATTCCATACAGAAATGTCCAGACTCAATCATTATAAAGACAAACGCCTGATCTGCCGCCGGAATAACGGCCGCGAATATTACACCGTTTTCGACAAGTCCATCCCCGACCACCCGCAGCGTTACATCGGATAGCCAAACCATAAGGTCCTTCAGATCAGCGCATTTCACTATTATCAGAAGGCCTCTCGGATGCTGGAAAAAGGCTGCGATCCCCATCTGGTCGACCCCAACCTGCTCCGTCATGATCTTGGCATGGCATACCGCACGCTGCCCGACCGTGTCTACCAGGCCTGCGGCGTGAAGCAGATAGAAAAGTGGCTGACGCAGGCGTGGAATTTCAATCATTACAAAGATGAATATCATCGTTACCCAACAAAGGCTGGCTGGCTAACTCGCTCCAAGTCGGAGGCGCTGATCTGCGACATGGTAACGGACGAAGGCATTCCAATTATTTACGATGCCGTGATCCAGATCGGAGGCCAGATTGTTTCTCCGGATTTTCTTCTCCTGTCGCCATTAAATTACAGGCTGTATTACTGGGAACATCTTGGCCTGCTGGACGATCCGCAGTATTTGGAGTCAAACGCCGGAAAATTTATAAAATATAAAGACGCAGGCATTCATCCCGGGATACAACTGATCACAACACTGGAAACAGAAAACTCACCTTTAGATATATCTGCCGCCCGTCATCTCGTTCGCATGTACTTCGGAGAGCCATCACAGGACTGGCTCCGCATAGCAGAAACATGGGCAACCCTCGCCGCCAGCACTGCACGGGCAAGAGGCGAACTTTACACCGGGAAATAATTGCGGAAGAGAACAGCTTACACTTCTTAATTTATGGCATATATGCCATAATATATTATAAGGACTGGATATAATGTTTCATGTAATTTTTTATGAGACACAAACCGGCACCCGGCCCGCGGAAGAGTTTTTAGACTCCCTTGATACCAAAATGCTAGGAACGATTTCCTGAAACAGCAATGTGAGGCAAGAGATGGCAGCAAGTAATCGCAAGTATAAAACATTCGACACGTATTTCCAGGAGCAGATGAATGATCCTGAATTTCGGCGCCACTATGAAACACAGCAGCCGGAATTTGATATTATCCGCGCTCTCGTCGATGCAAGAGCAAGCCGGAATATGAAGCAAAAGGAACTAGCGGAGAAGGTGGGCATGAGCCAGGCGGATATCAGTAAAATTGAGAACGGTACCAGAAACCCCAGTCTTAACATGCTTAAGAAACTTGCTGATGGCATGGACATGAATCTTAGACTGGAATTCATCCCAAAAGATCATCATTAACCGGACGCACCGTGGTGCAATCACTATCACTTCCCCTCCAGTTTTGAGATCAGCCAACCGCACCTCACCCTTCGCCAGTCCATCACACTGGCGCAAACCCGCATCCAAAAAAGGCTGCCTCACAAGAAGTACTTCACTTCTCGCGAGACAGTCTTTCGCTTCATTTTGATATCAGTTTTTACAAAGCGTAATTAGGCGATGGCCCTGTAATTCCAGCAGATTCATGCGTCCGACATTCGGCACCACACTGTTATCGCCTCGTTTAGGAATCCCTGCGGTCTCCCTGCGCTCTGCGCCTTCTATATACGGTCATTCCTGTCAGCACCGCAGCTGCGCCGCCCAGTATACCCAGATACATGCCGATGGGCGCCTGGTCACCGGTCGCCGGTGTGCCGGAGGATGCCGCGCTGTTCCCGCTGTTGGAGCCGCCCGATCCGGAATTGCCGCCGTTGTGGTTGCTATGCGGATTATCTCCGGGGTTATCCCCGCCTCCGCCCGGATGATCCGGCTTGCTCGGCTTATCCGGATTATCGGGTTTATCCGGATTATCCGGGTTATTCGGATTATCCGGCTTGTCGCCGCCCGGTGTATATGTGTTCTTAAATACCGGAGTATCTCCCTCACCGTCATACAGAACTTCTGCCTTGAGCGCACCGTTCTGCTCCGTCACATTGACCGTTACCGTCTTCTCCGAAGAATCATAGGTGACATTTTCTGCCTTGCCCAGCTCCTCCTTCAGCGTATAGGTGTATGTTCCCGCCTTAGTGAATGTGATGGGCTGGAAGCTGATCTTTCCGTCCGCATCATTCGTCGCCGACAAAGTCATGTCTTTCCCTGATTCATCCTTCCCGCTGAGGGTGAATGTAAACTCTCCATCCTTCAGATCACGGCCTTCCAGCATCTTCTCTGCACTTATTGTTGCATATGTCGATTTCGGCTGATCGTTCGTCCCTGGATTGTCAGACTGTTTGGGCGTCTCGTATTTGTTGCTAAATGGCTGAGCAATTTCATTCCCATCATATTTAGCAACTGCATTCAAAACACCGCCATTATTACTTACGGTAACTTCTACCAACCGTGTCGTGTTATCAAAAGTAACGCCCGGCTTGCCGGTATTCACCTCACTAATTGTATATGTATACGTCCCAGCGTCCGTGTAATGAATGGGCGGAAATACGATTGCCCCATCGGCATTGTTTCTGGTAGTGCTTATGATATTTCCATCAGAGCCTTTCAGGCAAAACTCAAATTCCTGATCCTGTAACTTCTTCCCTTCTAATTTTTTAGTAGCGTTGAACTGAACATCGGTTGGTGTCGGCATATCATAGGAATTAGTGAATGTGATATATGCCGTATCGTTACCCTTTACTTTCACCTCAGCAATCTGGCCTGTTGTATTTCCATCCGTATTCTCGCCATAGGTCACAGAAACTGCCGGGGTTGCATTAATACCAGTCTCGGATATCGACTTCGCCAGATTATCACAGACCTCTTCAGTTATATAGTATGGACCCTCATCTGTGATACCATCTTTTTTGGTAAAGTTCAGACCGTCACCCCTCACGACGCCATCCTCGACATGGATGATATTGGAGGTCGGATCCTTGGTTATCTCGTCGCTGAGCGCACCATCCTTATATGACTTATAGACGTGGATCTTGATATCGCCATTGATTCCATTTCTAAGCTTTTCAGGAACATTCATCACCTTATTGACATGAAGTTTATATTCCTTTTCACAATAAGCATTAGTGAAGGAAACATCGGTTGTCGTGTCCTTCTGAAGCGTTATTTCGTTTGCCTGATTGAGGGTACTGACACTCGTTGTTGTTCCTGCAGTAAAGGTTACAGTGTTGGGATTACTGTTCAGATCTGCGGTATCAAGACCCTTAGCAAGATCGCTATCAGCACTGTAGGACTCTGTCACGTAATAGGGTCCGGGACCATCAATGCCGTCTGTAGCATCAAAAGTCACACTATCACTGTCTTTTTTTTCAGGAACACCTGCAATTCCATCAGTAACCGTAATTTCCTTACCCGTTCCGATTTTCTGAGTTTTCTCAGCATCTTTGTACACATGGATCTCGATTACTCCGTCAATCTTTTTCTTATTTTCATCTGTAATATTCTGAGGCAGGCTTATTGACTTCGTAACTTTCAGCTTATAACTATGGTACGTATTAGTTAATGCCGCACTTGCATTCTTTATTTCACTGGATGCATCTGCAGAATTAGAAGGTGTCAACCGTGCTGCAAAATCAGGAATATTAACCACGCCTGCATCTTTCAGGCTATCCATCAAGTCTTTATTAAATGTTTCTTTAACCCAGTATGTTCCGGACGGAAGCGATTCATCAAACTGCACATTCGCCGAGACTGTTCCGCCTCTGACCTCGACGGTCTTTTCCGAAGTTACAGCTTGCGACTTATCTGAATTATAAACCCGGAATGTAATCGTACCCTTAATTTTACTGATTTTATTTTGCGTGACATTATCAGGATATCCCATAGACTTGCTCATATTCAGCTTATAGGATAAATTGCTAACAACCGGCGCCTTGATTTTCTGATTTACATTATGCCATTCACCGCTGGTAACAGTAACAGACTTTGAAACAAGCCAGCCTGCACTTGTCGCTGCAGTATTGACTGCTGCTTCCGGAGCGATGATTGCGCCGACAACTGATCCCTTAATATTCAGTGAGGAAGCATTAGGAAAATTCCAGATCAGTGTCTTAGCGCTGTCATAACCACTGCTTCCCGTCAGTGCATCAGCGCCCTGATCATTAATATAAAATTTCTCCATGCTCAGATCGCCAGAGGAAGGTACATTGAAAATGATAGTCTGATTATCATTTTTCTTTATCTGCAGCTTGCCGTTTTCCTTTGAAATGGCATTTACCTTCTGTGATATCTCCGTCCCATCGGACTGAGTTGTCGTCATCGTATATAAACCATTTTCGTCACCGCTCCACATATCGTCAGGAATCGTCACATAATAAGTTCCCGCCGGCTGATCGCTGATATCCAGCTCGTATTTCTGGCTGGAGTAATTGGGCGTAACCGTTGCCGTAGGAGTCGTCTGCGCCATGGCTGTGGATCGGTTTATTACATTATCGATCATGCCCTGAACTTCCGCATCCAGATTAGCCTTGGTATCGTTCTGATAAGTCAGTCTGGTACTGCCCAGAGCCCGAATTTTAGCCGCATCATCCGCTGTGCATTTAACAATGGCATCCTCACCCTTAATATTGAAAACATCATCCACTTCACCAAAGATAAATGTCTGCACCGCATCATTAGTCAAATCGTTTCCAGTCTGGCTTGTACATTTAGCGACTTTTGCCGCCACATTTGTCTCCGCATCCCCGCCTTCCAAAGTAAATGTTTCCGTGACGATGCCGAAATTCATCGCCTCTTTCAGAATGTCTGATAAGGGTTTCGTCCCTGCATCATAGGGTTCACCTGCATCCGCCGCGGGAGGCAAATAAATCTGCGTCCAACGCGTGTTATTTTCCGCTGCCGAAGCAGTCCCCCCGTCAGCTGGATCCTCCGCATACGCCCCCATGGCCGGCATCATGCCGAGGATGACGGTCAGAGACATCAGGGCGACCAGGAGCCGCCGGGCGAATCTGTTGTTAGTTCTTTCTTTTTTCATTCCTATATATCTCCTGTCTGAAAGGCTGCGCAGGTGAATGCGCAGCAGCGTACCGGCGCGCAGGCCGGGCGGGCGCACAGGCAGCCGTCAGCCGCCTGATATACTGATCTACCAATCTACTGATACAGCAAAAAGTGCAGTCTCTCCCCGGTGATTGCATTACATTACTTGTCCGTTATTAAAGGGAAATTGAACACACACCAAACAAATAAAAAAGTTAGTCCACGGTTACTTCTCGTGAACTAACTGGATTATACCCTAAGCGTACAGGGTTTTAAAGTTCTTTTTACAATACAAGACCTTTTGTAAAGACAAACAGGTAGAATATTCCCTGACTCGGCCTGGCCTATGTATACAGAGCGGCGCTGATACCCGAACATTCGGGAGATGGCGGGTCATGGCTTTGTTCCCGGAGAAGTCTCCGACAGGTACCGGGGAGGGATCTCCGCCGCGAGCCATACCTTATCATTGCCCACGTAGAAGCGCACGCCGTTCTCCGCCGCCCGGGCCGCGTCCACCGTCAGGATCACTGGCCTGCAGTCCCGCCGGGCGCCCACCTGGCGGGCGGTCTCCACATCCGCGGAGAGATGGACGTACTGCCGGCCCATGGGCAGCAGCCCGAGCCGCAGGATCGATTCCATGGCCTTCCGAGACGTGCCGTGATAAAGCACCGACGGCGGCTCGGCTTCCCGGTGGGTGACATTCCCGGGGATCGAGTGCCCGTACAGAGCCCGGATCCGCCCGTCTTCCACCGCGAACCGCTGCTTGTCCGCGCCTGCCATGACCTCCCGGATGATTGCCTCCGTCAGGGGCGGGTCGAAATGATGCATGCCGTTCATCGCCTTCAGGAACCGGCTTAACTCCACCGAGCCGTCCGCCGCCAGCTCCAGACCGTATTTGGCCGGGTTGTGGCGCAGGGCGTATGACATTTTCTTACTGATATAGACCTGCTGTTTGTGGTTCATAGTGGTTACCTCGCTTACCTGAAGCGCCTTTCGTTTTCCGCATGCATGTTCATGCCACCCGATCTGTATGATATAATATCACAAACGAAGCCTTTGCTGCACGAAAAGGTACTGATCTATGAGAATGAACAACGCAGACCGCCCGGGGCAGGGCGACCGGGTAATTTTACATTGTGATATCAACAGTTTCTTTGCGTCCGTGGAGCTGCTGGAGCATCCGGAGCTGGTGCGGGTACCGGTGGCTGTGGGCGGGGACGCAGACAGCCGCCATGGGATAATTCTGGCCAAAAATGAACCCGCCAAGCGGTTCGGCATCCAGACAGCGGAGACCATCTGGCAGGCCCGGAAGAAATGTCCGGACCTGGTTCTCCTGCCCCCGCACCACGAAAAATACCGCCGCTTCAGCCGGCTGCTGAACCAGATCTACCAGGAGTACACCGACATGGTCGAACCGTTCAGCATCGACGAATCCTGGCTGGATGTAACGGCGAGCCAGCGGCTGTTCGGCACGGGCCGGGAGATCGCCGACACCATCCGCGGCCGGGTCCGCCGGGAGCTGGGCATCACCCTGTCCGCCGGCGTGTCCTACAATAAGATATTCGCCAAAATGGGCTCCGAGTACCGAAAGCCCGACGCCACCACCGTCATCACCCGTGACAATTATCAGAAACTTCTCTGGCCCAAGCCCGTGGGGCAGATGTTTTTCGTGGGTTTTTCCACCGCACAAAGGCTTGTTTCTGCGGGTATCCGCACGATCGGCGATCTCGCCAATGCGGATCCGTCCACCCTCGCCAGTCTGCTGGGAAAACAGGGACCGGTGCTGCGCACCTACGCCCGGGGCGAGGACCAGTCCCCCGTCCGCCTGTTCAGCCAACGGGACAGGATAAAATCAGTAGGAAATGGATTTACATACAGCCGGAATCTGGTAGGCGAAGACGACATTCGGACAGCGCTGACGGCGCTGTCCGATACGGTTGCCAGCCGTCTCCGCAGTTACGGCCTGATGGCCTGGGGCGTAAAGGTCGATATAAAGGACCCGTCCCTCAAGACCATCAGCCGCCAGAAGCAGCTGGATGCGCCAGTGGATTTGACTTCTGACATTCGCCAGGCGGCCCTGGACCTGATTCATCATTCCTGGAAGAAGGATGCGCCCATTCGTCTGCTGACGGTAACGGCCATAAACCTGGTGGACGAAGCCACCGCAGCTTCGGAAGGGGAGCAGCTGTCGCTGTTTGGGATGCTTGGCGTTGACGGGAGGAACGAGAATGGTAAAGGCGAGTCGAATACCCCGGGTGGATCGTCTGCAAACTGGCCTGCAACAATGTTATCTGCCGCGAACGATGCTGCCACTGAACGCTCGTCGACTGCTGATCACGACACCGTCGAGCGCACCATGGACCAAATCCGCGCCAAATTTGGAAACAGCGCCATCCGGTATGGCGGGATCATCGGAAATGACATCGGAATCGATCTGTAAACTACAGACGGCCGCGCAAAATGCGCGGCCGATGATAATTCCACCCTTCCGAGATATGCTCAAATTTCTTGTTAGTACGAATTGGATCAAATGTTATATTTATAGTGACCGGACAGCGGTTTTGATATAACTTCTGTCCTTCATGAAGAGCAGAAATTATATCATAATAAGCATACCAAATCGTTTGATATAACATCAATCGTATTTCACGTTAGCTCCTTAGTTGGCCTTATATTTTCTCCCGCATTTGAGGCTAGCCGATATAACTTTGCATCCGAATCATACCTCATTTATCCAAGCAGAGCCCGCATTCTCCTGACAAATTATATTTTTTCGCGCGTATTGGCGGAATCGATATAACTTATGCTTTCGAGCGTCGAATAAAGTATATCAACCAGGCCTTTGTGCTCCAAATGATATAACTTTTGCCCTTAAGACGATTCAGTCGCTCGGAGCCGCCACGGAAACCGGCGGATCTCAAGGGAGTGACGCAGCGGTCAGAACCGGGCATCCTCAGGATCGGGCGGCCTCCACGATTGGACGGATCGCATCCTTATCGACCAGGTTGCAGCCTTCGTTCAGGCGGCGGACCACATCCGCATTATCGGCGGTGGAGCCGGAAGCGCCGTCGCCGATCATTTTTCGGGTCAGGTTCATGATATGGCGGTCCAGGCCTTTCAGACCGGCCGGATCCAATGCGCCGGGCAGGAAGAAACACTGAACCGGCATCATTTTCTGAGACAGCAGTTCCTTCAGTCCGAGGCTCTCGGAGGAGCCGGCGGCAGTTCCATCGGAGGAACCGGCGCCGCCGGCCGAGTCGGAAGAGCCGGAGGCGGATGTATCGGGCGATCCGGAAGCAGGTGCGTCAGAAGCCGGCGCCGAACCGGAAGCAGACGCATCATCAGGAGCCGGAGCGGATGCACCTGCGTCCGCAGCAGCGTCGCCGGTAGTCCAGCTGATCAGCCTTTGTTTGAAATTGATCTCCATGCACTGGTCCCGGTTGGCGGGGATATCCACCGCCACGCCCACAGCGAAGACAATGACCCGCTTGGAGGCAAGGCCTTTCGACCAGTTCTTGGTGATCAATTCCACCCCCTTGATGCCCCCGGAATAGATGCCGCCGCCGTAGACGATCGTATCGTAGGGCGCCAGGTCACGGTATTTCAGCTTGCGGGCGCGGGCGTCGATCAGTTCCGCGCCCGGTCCAAGGGCCTCAGCGATCCAGCGGGCATACTGGGCGGTCGATCCGTATTTAGAATAATATATGACAGCGGTATCCTTTGTATTCATCATTTGCTGAGTACTCCAATCAGATTGTACATATCCATGTTTATGTGATGTTCCATTTCCAGGGCGGAAGCCAGGTCGTATTCCATGATCTGTCCGTCCACCACGCCGATAGCCTTGCTGGACGAGTCCGAAGCCAGCAGCTCCACGGCTTTGCTGCCGCACAGCGTTGCCAGCAGCCGGTCCCGCATGGTGGGAGAACCGCCCCGCTGCAGATAAGACAGGACGACCAGTTTTACCTCACGGCCTGTGCGCTTGATCATCTCCTCCACAAGTTCATTGGAGTCGATGGGCGCCCCTTCCGCCTTAATGATAATACTCTGCATCTTGCCGTGGTTCGTTCCGATGACCACCTTGCGGCAGATCTTGTTGATGTCCACCGGCAGTTCCGGCACGATCACATCCTCCGCACCGCCGGTCAGGCCGGCGTACAGGGCGATGTCCCCGCAGTTCCTGCCCATGACCTCAATTACCGAGACCCTCTCATGAGCCGAGGAGGTGTCACGGATCTTGGTGATGGCGTCCAGCACCGTGGATACCGCCGTGTCAAAACCAATCGTAAAATCCGTATAAGCCAGGTCGTTGTCGATGGTGCCCGGCAGACCCATGACCTTCACGCCCCGCTTGCTGAGTTCCAGCGCGCCGTGGAGCGTGCCGTCGCCGCCGATGGCCACCAGACCCTCAATACCAAAGGTATCCAGCATGGTCAGGGCCTTCGTCATGCCTTCTTCCGTCATAAAGCGCTGGCTCCGCGCCGTCTTCAGGATCGTGCCGCCCCGCTGCAGGATGTCGCCTACCGAGCGCCTGTCCATCTGACGGATCTCGCCGTCGATCAGGCCCTCGTAGCCCCGTTCAATGCCGTAGACCTCAAGGCCTGCTTCTATACCGCAGCGAACCACCGAACGGATCGCCGCATTCATTCCGGGAGCATCGCCCCCGCTTGTCAGTACGCCAATTCTCTTCATCATCATACCTCCTGATATTTCACATTCTCACTCCCAAGCTCCGCATTCAATTCACGGAGCATATACACGTTAGGCTCCACGCCCCGTCGGTTTCGGATCAGCTTCCCGTCCTGCAGGTAGATCAGCGCCTCCGCGTCTCCCGGATTCTGGCTGAACACGTGCTCCAGGATCGCAAGCGACCGATGCTGGTCCCTGCCGGGGGGTATCTTCACCTTGAGCCTTCCCCGGGGAACAAAGCCCTGACCGGCGGGAGCACCCCCTCTGTTCTGCTCCCATGTCTGCTCCCGGTTCCGATCCCGGCCCCCAGACTGTTCTGGCTCATCCATGTCATCCACGCTTTCAGCCAGGAGCTTGGGCGTTTCCCCTTCCTTACAGTCCAGCCGCCCCCGGATCACGACGACTTTGTCCTCATCTATATTAGCCTGACAGCGCTCATATACGTTAGGAAATACTACGACTTCTGTAACGCCGTACAGATCTTCCAGATCGACGAAGGCCATCAGCGTCCCCTTCTTGGTGATCAGCGTCTTCCTGCCGGTGATCATACCTGCCATCACCACCCGCTGGCCGTCCCGGAGCGCCCCGGCGCTTGCCGTGACGGCCGCGCCCGCAAATCCGTTCGATCCGCCAATCGGTCCCTCACCGGCCCCTTCCTCCGATGCTCCGCCTGCCTCCTCCAGGTCCCGGCTCGTCACCGTCGCGATTCGCCGGATCCTGTCCGCATAGGCGTTCAGCGGATGGTCGGATATGTAGACACCGAGCATCTCCTTTTCCAGACCTAACAGGATGCGGGGCGGAAAGTTCTGGATGTCCGGAAGCCGCTCCGCGGCTTCCACCGCCCCCATAGACCCGCTCTGAGTCTGGAACAGCGAGATCTGTCCCGCCACGTTCTTCCGCGCGTCGTTCTGGGCCGAACTCATGAGCTGCTCATATATGGCCAGGTGGGCGGCCCGGTTGGGCGAAAAACAGTCCAGTGCTCCCGCCTTGATCAGGGATTCCACCGCCTTCTTATTGACCACCGTCACATCGATATTGTTGATGAACTGGAAGATGCTCCGGGGCATGCCACGGGTCTCCCGGGCTTCTATGATATTGTCTATGGCATTGTCCCCAACGTTCTTCACCCCTCGAAGACCGTATCGGATCTTCCCATTTACTACCGTATATTTCTTATCACTTTCATTCACATCCGGCGGGAGCACCTGAATCCCCATCTCCTCGCAGTTGCGGATATACCGGGACGTCTGGCCCGTGTCTCCCATCACCGATGAAAGCAGCGCAGCCATAAATTCCGTAGGATAATACTTCTTCAGGTAGCCCGTCTCATATGCCACCACCGCGTAGGCCGCCGCGTGACTCTTATTGAAGGCGTACTGAGCGAAGGTCTCCATATCCGCGAATATGGATTCCGCCGCTTCCGCGGAGATCCCGTTCCGCACGCAGCCCTGAATCTCCACCGTGCCGTCGGGAGCATCCTTGCCGTAGATGAAGTATTTCTTTTCCTCCATCATAACATCCTGCTTCTTCTTGCTCATGGCCCGGCGCACCAGGTCGGAGCGGCCGTAGCTGTATCCCGCCAGATCCCGGACGATCTGCATGACCTGCTCCTGGTAGACCAGGCAGCCGTAGGTCACGTCCAGGATGGGAGCAAGCTCCGGCGTCACATACTGGATCCGGGAGGGATCCTTCTTGTTGGCGATATATTTCGGGATAGAATCCATGGGTCCGGGCCGGTACAGGGAAATGCCCGCCACCACATCCTCAAAGCAGCTGGGCTTCAGGTTC
Organism: uncultured Eubacteriales bacterium; assembly: GCA_900315125.1. Classification (GTDB taxonomy): domain Bacteria; phylum Bacillota; class Clostridia; order Peptostreptococcales; family Anaerovoracaceae; genus Aminicella. The sequence goes on along the minus strand of OMXT01000008.1, from coordinate 70,014 downwards.
TTCATGAACTGGGTCATGCCCCCACTCTCCAGCTGGAACACGCCGTCCGTATTTCCGGCGGCGATCATGTCGTAGACCGCCCGGTCGTCATAGCCCATCCGGGCGAAGTCGATGCGGACGCCGTGATCCCTCTCGATCAAAGCCAGTGCGTCCCGGATCACCGTAAGGTTCCGCAGGCCGAGGAAGTCCATTTTCAGAAGGCCGAGCTCCTCAATGGTCGTCATGTTAAACTGGGTAGCCAGGCCTTTGTCCGTCATATAAAGGGGCACGTACTCATCCAGGGGCAGCCGCGAGATCACGACCCCCGCCGCGTGGGTGGACGCGTGCCTGGGCATGCCCTCCAGCTTCCGGGACATGTCTATGACCTTATGGACGGCCGGATCCTCCCGATACATGCGGGCCAGGTCCGGGCTGGTCTCCAGCGCCTTGTCTATGGTCATGTGCAGGTCGAAGGGTATGGCCTTGGCGATCCGGTCCGCGTCGGCGTAGCTCAGATCCAGTGCCCGTCCCACGTCCCGGACCACCGCCTTGGCCTTCATGGTCCCGAAGGTGATGATCTGCGAAACATTGTCCTTCCCGTACTTGCGGCGCACGTATTCTATGACCTCGCCCCGCCGCTCGATGCAGAAGTCCACGTCAATATCCGGCATGCTGACCCGCTCCGGGTTCAGGAACCGCTCGAAGATCAGATTATATCTTATGGGATCGATATCGGTGATGTGCAGGCAGTAAGCCACCAGGCTCCCCGCCGCCGAGCCCCTGCCCGGCCCCACCATGATCCCGTTCCGCTTGGCGTAATTGATGAAGTCCCAGACGATCAGGAAATATTCCACGTAGCCCATGGACTCGATGACGCCCAGCTCGTAGTCCAGCCGCTGCTGCAGGTCCTCTGTGACCTCGTCATACCGCCCCTGGATGCCCTCGGCGCAGAGCCGGCGCAGGTACTGCTGGTTCGTCATGCCCTCCGGGGGCGTGAACTCCGGCAGATGGTACTCGCCGAAGGTGAATTCCACGTCGCAGCGGTTCGCGATGGCCTCGGTGTTCTCTATCGCCTCGGGAACATCCGGGAACAAAGCCTTCATTTCCTCTTCGCTCTTCAGGTAGAACTGATCGGTGGCGAACTTCATCCGATGTTCGTCATATATATTGGTCGCCGTCTGGATGGCAAGGAGCACGTCGTGTGCCTCCGCATCCTCCTGATTGACATAGTGGACGTCGTTGGTAGCCACCAGAGGAATGCCCGTCTCCCGGCTCAGTCGGATGAGGTTGGATCGGATCATCTTCTCCTCCTCCAGACCCTGGTCCTGGATCTCCAGATAGAAATGCTCCGGTCCGAAGATGTCCAGCAGCTCCAGCGCCTCCTTCTTCGCTCCCGGGTAATCTCGGTTCAGCAGACAGTTCTGGACCTTGCCCGCCAGGCAGGCGGACAGGGCGATGATCCCCTCCGAATGCTCCCGGAGCACGCTCTTATCGATTCGGGGTTTATAGTAGAAGCCGTCCGTGTATCCTTTGGAAACGATCTTGATGAGATTCTTATAGCCCTCGTTGGATTCCGCAAGCAGCACAAGATGACCCTGGTACTTGTCCTTTACCGGGTCCCGGTCCTCCATCCGTCGGGCCGCCGTGTAGACCTCACAGCCGATCACCGGCCGGATTCCCTGCTTCCGGCATTCCCGCCAGAAGTCGATGACGCCGAACATGACGCCGTGATCCGTGATCGCCAGAGCGTCCATGCCCAGTTCCTTCGCCCGGGCCACCACGTCCTTTATCCGAGCCGCCCCGTCCAGAAGGCTGTATTCCGTATGTACATGAAGGTGTGCAAAAGCCATAAACTGTCCTCACTGTTATCGCTGCGGCGAAAACTTCTTGTCTCATTCTACCACAATTGACCGGGTATGGACAGGGCAGAACGCCCGTCCGCTGCAGCGTGCATCGGGCCGGTCGGGGCTTTGTTCGCGCAGACGGCGCCGCCGCGGGATCCTTTACCTAAACCTTCGTTAATCGTTGCAATGTTCTGTTATTAATGTTAATATGATTTTAGTGTGAAACGATATAATTGTAATCCGTTAACATCATCAGGGAGGTTTAAAATTATGGACAAGAAAGAAATGCTTCGGAAGGCTTACGCCAATGCTGTAAACAACATGGTCATCGACGGTGTCGATAATGAAGTATGCTACATCGTCATCCGTGAATCCATGAAGCTCTACATGCAGGGTCATGGCATGGACGTATCCGAGTCCGAAGTAGTAAGCTATATTAAAGATCAGGTCGCCACGCTGCACAAGGCACTGGAAGATTACGACATCGCCAACCAGTACAGCAAGAAGTTCTGATCACGTAGGGAACTTAATGATCATCTACGTCCTGACGGCGAAGGGCTGCCTCATAATGAGGCAGCCCCTGTATTTGTATTAGTATTCATTGCCTGCGGAGACTGTTTGGTACCGTATTGGTACGAATCAGATCAAAAGTTATATTTTTCTCGCTCGATCAGCACTTTTGATAGAACTTTTGATCGGCGTGATTTCGTCTGAGTATATCATTTTGCACATCCTGCCTCGATTGATAGAACTCGGCCGGTTATGCGGCGCGCTGCGGCGCATTTCAACACCATTCTTCTGCATAAACAGCACGCTTTAACGCATGATTATTCAGAAAGTCCGGATTCTTTCTATTATCGACCCGGATAACAGCAGGCAGAGTATATTTTTTTGCAGGGAATTGGCATTTTGATAGAACTTTTGCCTCCTGCGGCTCAAGCGAAGTATATTTTTTTGCGAGAAATCCGCATTTTGATAGAACTTCTGCCATTTCGGCGGTCTAAACCGCAGGCGAACAAACAGCAGCCGCAGCCGACCGCCGCTGATCGGACCGCCTGCCAAACCGCCGCACTGCTCAAACCGCCGCCTGCCAAACCGGCCAATCAGATTGCCCCCTGGATCCGGGCCCGGGTCTTCTCCTCGCCCATGATCTGCTGGATGGTCCAGACATCCGGCGACTGGGCGCGGCCCATCAGCGCGATGCGGATCACCGTGCTCACATGGCCAACGTGGCCTTTATAGTCGTCGGGATTCTTCTTATAATCCTTGGGCTTCGCCGCGTAGCCAAGGTCCACGGCAATAGCCCGGATCTTGTCGAACCACTGGCTCTGATCGTCGGAATGATCATAGGTCGCCAGATACTTCTCCAGGATCTGCACCCGGTCTTCCTCAGAAACCTCTGCAGGGATCGGATCTTCCACTTTATAGAGCTCATCCCAGAAATAACCGATAAACCCGATGATCTGGCGGGCATAGACCAGGTCTTTCCGCGGCTTGCGGTCCTGCCGTCCCAGATCCAGGATCTTCAGCATGTAATCCCGGTCTTCGAACATATAATTATATTCCGGCGCGAACTCCGCCGCCCAGTCCCGGAGGAACTCGTAGAGATCCGCCGCCGGGATGCGCAGCAGCACGTCCTTGGAAACGTCGTTCAGCTTATTCAGGTCGAACAGCGCGCCGGAGTTGCTCATCTTCTTCGTCGTGAACTGGAAGTCGTCGATGGGCGCGTCCGGGTTTGCCGCCCGCCACTCCTCAAAATTGGAATTCAAAATGGTTAGAAGATACTCCCGCACCGCTGCCGGATGGTATCCCTGATCCCTGTAATAGTCCAGGCTCAGCTCCGGATCCTTCCGCTTGCTCAGCTTGCGCTTGTTGCCGTCCTCGCCGATCTTCATGAGCTGGGCGGTATGGCAGTATACCGGCATCTCCCATCCCAGCTTTTCGAACAGCTCCACATGGATGGGCAGAGAGCTGAGCCACTCGGCGCCCCGGACAACATGTGTCGTCCGCATCAGGTGGTCATCCACAACGTGGGCGAAATGGTATGTGGGGATGCCGGTAGTCTTCAGGATAACCGTATCCATGTAATTCTCAGGAAAGCTCAGCGTGCCCCGGATAGCGTCCTTCACCTTGACGCGGCGAACCACTTCTTTCTCAATACCATCGTCTCCAACAACCTTCTCCGCCGGTTTCCCGTCCGAACGAAGGCGGATAACATAGGGCTTGCCCGCAGCCAGCGCCTCTTCCACCTGCTCCAGAGTCCAGTCCCTGCAGGCCGCGTATTCGCCGTAGATACCAGGGTTAATCTGCTCCGCCTCCTGCTTTTCACGGATCGCTGCAATCTCATCTTCCGTAAGGAAGCAGGGATAGGCTTTGCCCTCAGAGACCAGCTTCTTCGCGAAGCACTGGTAGATCGGTCCCCTGTGACTCTGGGTGTAATCGCCGTAGTCGCCGATATCCCCGTCCATGGTCGCGCCTTCGTCGAACTGGATTCCGAAGAACTTCAGGGAGTTGATGACCGTCTCCACCGCGCCTTCAACATAGCGCTTATCATCGGTGTCCTCAATGCGCAGGTAAAATACGCCGCCGCTCTGGTGAGCCAGCCGCTCGTCCACGAACGCGCCGTAAAGATTGCCCAGGTGAATAAATCCCGTGGGGCTCGGTCCAAGCCTCGTCACCATGGCGCCCTCAGGGAGATCCCTCGGCGGATACATCGCCTCATAATCCTCGGGTGTCTTGGTGATCTCCGGGAACAAAAGCCCGGCCAGTCTGTTGTAATCCATGCTTCCTCCTTGTTATAGATCCGGCGCCGCCGGAACCAGGGCCTGGAACAAAGCCCTGTCTGTCTGTTAACGCAGGCTCAGCAAGCCGCGCCGGACTTGCTGAGCTGAACTGATATTATTTATTGTCGACCTCCGGCCTCGGGATATCCCCGCCGGACAGTACGTCGTCGTATACGGCCCGCTTGCCGCCGATGAACTTGGGCCTTGTCCGGGCGCAGACCACATGAGCGTGCCCGATCTCCTTGACGGAAATACGGACCGGTACGGCTACATCCCTAAGATGCATGCCGATGAGCGTATCGCCGATGTCCATGCCCGCCGCTGCTTTAATATGCTCCACTGCTACCGGATGCTCTGCGTTCTGGTATACGGTCATGGCGAAAGACCCGCCCGCGTGCATCTGAGGCACTACATTGCAGATCTCTGTTCCGGGGAGCAGCGCCGCTTCCTCGGTAATGATCGCCCGGTTCAGGTGCTCGCAGCACTGAGCCGCCAGATAGATGCCTCTCTCCTTCAGCAGGGGATAGATCCCGTCGTACACGGCTTTCGCCGCGTTGATGTCGCTGTCCTTTCCGATGTGTTTTCCCTTGATCTCACTGGAAGAGCATCCGATCACGAAGATGTCCCCCTTCTTCAGTCTCGCCACATCCAGCAGTTCCTTCGCTGCTGCGGCAGCCTGTTCTCTGATGTCGTCATAAGTCATATATCCTTACCTCCTCTTCTGCGCCTGACGGTCAGGCGCGTATATTATCGCAATTAGGCGATCGCTCGCCGGATAACCGGGATTGCGCTGCCCGTGTCTGGCAGCGTACCTCTGCCCTGCAGGATCCTGGCCCGCCGCCCTGACGCGCCGGGGCCCGCTTCCGTCGGAATTCCTACAGATCCCAGCTGTGCAGGTACTCCTCCTGCTCCGGTGTCAGTGTATCGATCTGAATGCCCCATGCGTCCAGCTTCCGTCTTGCCACCCGCTCGTCGATCTCGCCGCTGACGTCGATGACCCGGTTCTCCAGTTCCTTATAATGCTCCTTGATATACATGGCTGACAGCGCCTGAACGGCGAAACTCATATCCATGATCTCCGCCGGATGTCCGTCCGCCGCGGCGATATTGACAAGCCGTCCTTCGGCGATGACATTCACAAGCTTGCCGTTGCTCAGCTCATATCCCATGATGTTTGCACGAGTCTCATGCTTGCTGACCGCTGCCTTCTCCAGCGCTTCCATATCCACTTCGCAGTTGAAATGGCCGGCATTGGTCAGGATGGCCCCGTCTTTCATGGTCAGCATATGCTCAACGGTTATGGTCTTGCAGCAGCCCGTAGCGGAAACGAAGATATCGCCCAGGGGCGCTGCCTCCGCCATGGTCATGACAGAATAGCCGTCCATGCGCGCTTCGATGGCCTTGACCGGATTGACTTCTGTGACGATGACCCGGGCGCCCAGCGCATCCGCTCTCATGGCGATGCCTCTGCCGCACCAGCCGTAGCCCACGACCACAACAGTCTTAGCCGCTACGATCAGGTTCGTATTTCTCATGATGCTGTCCCAGACGGACTGGCCTGTGCCGTACCGGTTGTCGAACAGGTGCTTGCAGTCCGCGTCGTTGACAGCCACCATGGGGAACTTCAGAATCCCTTCCGCTTCCATGGCCTTCAGGCGGATCACCCCTGTTGTCGTCTCCTCGCATCCGCCCCAGACGTCCTCTGCCAGATCCGGCCTCTTGGTGTGAAGCATGCCCACCAGATCGCCGCCGTCATCGATGATGATGTTGGGCTTGTGCTCCAGGCACATCTCGATATGACGGGCATAGGACTCCTCGCTTTCGCCGTGGACGGCAAATACGGAAAGGCCGTCATCTGCCAGCGCTGCGGCCACATCGTCCTGGGTCGACAGGACGTTGCTCCCGGTAACGGACATCTGGGCGCCGCCCGCTGCCAGCACGAGGCAGAGATAGGCGGTCTTGGCCTCCAGGTGAACGGACAGGGAGATCCTGACTCCCTCGAAAGGTCGGGTCTTGCGGAACTCTTCCTCAAGGCCGTTTAACAAAGGCATGTTGTGCCGTACCCAGTCGATCTTGACGTGGCCGGAAGGCGCCAGTGAAATATCTTTAATATCGTAATTAGACAATTGATTCCTCCTGATTGAAAAATGCGGGGATGCAGCCGGTCAGGGCTTTGTTCCCCCTATTCTACCGTAACGGACTTGGCAAGGTTCCTGGGCTTGTCGATGTTCTCTCCCCGCTCCCTTGCCACGTAATAGGCGAAGAGCTGCAGTGGGATGATGGTCAGGATCGGCGTCACCTCGTCGGCGCAGGCCGGGATGTAGATCACGTCGGTGCTCACCTTGCGGATCATCTTGTTGCCCTCTTTTACCACGGACAGGATGTGGGCGTGGCGGGCCCGGACCTCCTCGATGTTGGAATACATCTTCTCGAACAGCCGGTCCTGGGTCGCCAGTGCGATGACCGTGGTATCCGGCTCCATGAGAGCGATGGTCCCGTGCTTCAGTTCGCCCGCGGCGATGGCGGACGAATTGATGTAGGAGATCTCCTTCAGCTTCAGGGAACCCTCGTATGCCACGGCGGAATCCACCCCTCTTCCGATGAAGAAGATGGAGTTTCTGTTATACAGTAATTTGGCGATGGATTCGATCTTATGGGATCCGTCCAGGATCTGCTGGATCTTGTCGGGCATCTGCCGCAGTTCGCCGATGATCGTATCGCAGTATTCCTCTGTGATGGTGCCCCGGAGCGTTCCCATGTAGAGGGCCAGCAGATACATGCATATGAGCTGTGTCGTATAGGCCTTGGTTGAGGCCACGGCGATCTCCGGGCCCGCCCAAGTGTAGAACACGTCGTCGGATTCTCTTGCCACGGAACTGCCCACCACATTGACGACGGACAGAACCCGAGCGCCCTTGCTCTTAGCCTCCCGCAGGGACATCAGCGTGTCCAGGGTCTCCCCGGACTGGGATATGGCGATGAACAGCGTATTTTCGTCAACAAAGGGATCTCTGTACCGGAATTCGGAAGCGATATCTACTTCCACCGGGATGCGTGCGAACTTTTCTATGGCGTACTTGCCCACCAGGCCGGCGTGATAAGCCGTTCCGCAGGCAACGATGTATATCTTGGTGAATTTGCTGAGATCCTCCGCTGTCAGCTCTATGCCGTCAAGATGGATCTTTCCGTCTGCGTTCAGGCGGCGCTCCAGCGTTTCCTTTACGACGCGGGGCTGCTCGTTGATCTCCTTCAGCATGAAGTGCTGATAGCCGCCCTTCTCCGCGTCCTCCATGCTCCATGTGACCTTCAGCACCTGACGGTCCATGCGCTTGCGATCCTTGTTGAATATCTGGATCTTGTCGGGTGTACAGACGACCATCTCGTCATTTTCTATGAGGTAGATGTCGCTGCTGTACTTCAGCAGGGCGGTCATGTCGCTGGCAATAAAGTTGCAGTCTCTGCCGATGCCCGCGATGAGGGGCGTGTCTTTCCGATAGGCTACCATCTTCTCCGGCTCATCCGCCGCGACGGCTGCAAATGTGTATGCGCCCCGCATGCGGCTCACTGCCTCGTAGACAGCATCCTCCAGTTTTCCCTCGTACAGGACGCCGATGAGCTGGGCGATGACCTCAGAATCTGTATCGGAGATGAACTCGATCCCGTAGTCCTTCTTCAGTTCCTCCCGCAGCTCCGCGTAGTTTTCTATGATCCCGTTGTGGACAATGGCGATCTGTCCGCCCATGCTCATATGGGGATGGGCGTTGAGATCGTTGGGCGACCCGTGGGTCGCCCAACGTGTATGGCCGATCCCTGTGGTCCCTTCCATCCGTTCTCCCCGGATGCTCTCCTCCAGATTGGCGATCCGGCCCGCCTTCTTGCGGACCTTGATGCCCCGGCTCGTTACGAGGGCGACGCCGGCGCTGTCATAGCCCCGGTATTCCAGTTTCTTCAGTCCGTCTATGATGATGGGACAGGCCTGCTCATGCCCCGTATATCCTACGATTCCGCACATGTTTAACCCCTTTCTGTACGCTCGCTATTCCAGATTTACCTTGATCGTCTCCGGCGATACCGACACACTGACGCCGCTGCCTGCCGAAGCACTGACCTTTACAGAATGCTCTCCCGCGTCAAGGCCGGACAGGTCGGCCGAGAGACTGATGTCACTTTCGCTGATATCGCTGATCTTCGACTCCTTGCCGGAAACTGTGACCTTGATGCTGCCAGTTTCTACCCTGGCATCCAGTCCATCCTCCGCATCGTTCAGGTCTACATCGCTTCCGCTCAGGGTGAACGTCTTACTCTTGTCGCCTTCCTCTTCCGCTTTAACAGTAACGGTCAGGTACAGTTCCTCCGAATCATCTGCCGCCTCTACGCCGTCAGGAAGGATCGGCGTGATCTTGATTTTCGTGTTTTTCTTTACATCGGAAAGATCTATGGTCTGGGCCTTGATCTGGTCAATATCATCGATCGTGCTGCTGTCACCCTTGATGGTAATAGTATCCGGCGCCTTGACAGTCCTCTTGTATCCGTTGTCATCGGTTCCGGTGACCGGCACGTCCAGACTCACTTCCTTCGTGTAGCGCAGGACAGACGTAACTGTGGCTTTGTTCGTGGAAAGGCTGATATTATCAACCGTCTTTCCCCTGCTGTTTACCGGCGTGAGCGACGCCGTCTGGCTGGATTCACCGTCGCTGATATTCTCCGCGCTGACTTTTGCTACGACTGAAGCAACCTGGTCTACCTGGGACTGGGATCCGCTGACCGTGACCTGAGACGGGGAAATATCCGTTGTCGTGGGTTCCGTTCCGCTTGCCTCATTGCCTGTGTACTGCACGCTGACGTCCCGTGTCTCCGATACCCGCTTCTCTACCGTAACGGTCGCCTTATAGGAAGACTGGTCGATGACCTCAACGCTGTCTGGAGCGGTTATGCTGATCTTCAGCTGATTCGTCCCCTCCGCTGCATCGGAAAGATCGATCTTCGCCTTAAAACTGCTCTCTGTCAGACTGTTTACTGCGGTTCTTTTGCCCGTGACCTGAACGCTTACTGTATCCACGCTGACGTCCACGACCGCCAGTCCTTCGTCAGTCAGCACCTGTTCATTAATGGTCTTCACATTGATATGGCGGAACGTCCTGCGGGTCTCCGGATTCAGCTGCCCGACGACATAGAACCACAAAGCGACAGCCAGGACCAGGGAGATGATAAGATTTGCCTTCTTACTTTGAAACATGCTTCCCCTTCCCCAGCGCGCCGCTGATTCTCTCAAAGAGCGAAGGTTCTTCCTCGTCCTTTGGTATATACATATTGAGCAAAGTCTTCTCTACCGTTTTCCGGTCCATGAACCGGGATATCCTGCCGTCTCTGCACAGGGAAATAATGCCTGTCTCTTCACTGACGATCAGGGAGACCGCATCGGAGTTTTCTGTAATCCCTATGCCCGCCCGGTGCCGTGTTCCCAGGCTCTTGTTGAGATCCTTGTTCTTCGTCAGGGGCAGGACGCAGCCGCCTGCGTAGATCCGGTCGCCCCGGATGATCACGGCGCCGTCATGGAGGGGCGATCCCTCATAGAAAAGATTTCCCAAAAGCTGCTCTGAGATCTCAGCGTCTATGATGGTTCCCGTCTCCGCAATATCCTCCAGCGTCACATCGCCTTCGAATATGATGAGTGCGCCGGTCCTGGTGGCGCTGAATCCCGCCACCGCGTCGGTGATTTCATCGGCGATATGCTTGGCCTTATCCTTATCCACCTGGTTGAACCGGACTCTGCTGAGCTTGCTGCGGCCCATATACTCCAGCCCCCGCCGAAGTTCCGGCTGGAACAGTACGACCAGGGCAAAAAGCCCGACGGTAAATGCCCCGCCCAGGAACCAGTGTATGACATGAAGATCCAGAATGTCTGCCAGAAAATAGGCCACGACAAGAATGATCAGTCCTCTCAGCAGCTGCTGGGCCCTGGTCTCCTTGATAAATTCCAGTATTTTATATAAAACAAATGTAGTGATGAGGATATCCAGCACATCATTAACGCCGATCCCTGCCACCGTCGTCTGTATGAAATTGGTGAAAAAATAACCGATCTGAGTCATCCCTTACCCCTGTATATGTATCTGCTTTATTTGCATCTGCATCTGTGCGATGCGAAGCGTGCCGCGGATTGCGATCCGCTGAGTTCGCCGCGGATCGTGAGCCTGCCTGTGCACTGCGGCATTAATCCTGTTGTAGACCCAAATTGTGTCAGCCATGCGTCCGCTCTGTGAATTCTGCATGTCGCACAGCTCCGGGCTTCCGCTTCTTTACCAGTTTCATTATACAAAGAAATCCGCCACAGTTCAAGGGCAGTTGACCTCATGCCGGGAGGGATGGCGTTTGTGCAGCATTTGAATTTATCACTTGTCATCCCATCCCATCAGGAAATCTAATAAATCCACTTATATCGCAAAGCGTTGCTTGATTCCATTCTAATCGAAATTTCGCACAGTTCTTTGATTTTTTACGGATAGATGATTATTTCTCCCCGGACGGATTCTGCTGTATCAGTACTTCTCCATCGGCACCTTCTCTGTGGGCGCCGGGAAGCTCTCTGACAGGCGGGCGATCTCCTCTTCCGTCAGCCGGATATCCAGGGCATGGATGTTCTCGTCGATGTGTTCCCGGCTCACGGCCTTGGGGATCGCAGCCACATCGGGCTGCTGCAGTACGAAGGCGAGCAGCAGCTGGACAACGGAAATGCCCCGTTCCTCTGCCACAGCCATGACATTCGGGTCTGACATGAGCTGAGCTTTGGATACGCCGTCCTGGGTGACCATGGCGCCGGCCTGTCCCACCGGTCCATAGGCGATGACAGGCACGCCCTGCTCCCGCTGCCAGGGCAGCAGGTCATATTCTATGCCCCGGGAGCCCAGGTTATACAGCACTTCATTGACGCAGCAGTTTCTGCCGTCGGGAACCCTCCAAAGATCCTCCATGTCCTCCACATCAAAATTAGAAACGCCCCAGCGGCGGATCAGGCCTTCTGATTTCAGCTGTTCCATGCACCATGCCACTTCCGCAAGGTCCGCATCTTCACGCCAGTGCAGCAGATAAAGATCCAGATAGTCCGTGCCCAGCAGCTTCAGGGAGCGGCGAAGACTGGAGCGGATATGGCGGCGGTTTGCGTTCTGGGGATACACCTTGCTGACGATATACATGCTGCTGCGGTCCCTTCCGAAGATCGCGTCCCCTGTCAGGCTCTCCGCCTTGCCGTCCGCATACATTTCCGCTGTGTCGATCATCGGGATCCCCGCGTCCAATCCATAGCGAATCCCTTCGATCTCACGCTGCGCCTTCTGGTCGTCCTCTGCCATCTGCCACGTTCCCTGTCCAAGACGGGGAAGAAAGGATCCGTCGTTAAGCTTAATTCTATCCATTGTTTACCTCCTGAGACCCGGCAGGTCAGGCCTTTGTTTACCCTGCCTGTTTATTTTCTGTGAACAAAGTCTTATAATACTGTTTAACCACCCGATTCAAAGGAGGAACCCATGATCCTGGAGGCTATAACCTATCCCGGCGATTTTCCGGTTTCCATCACCGTCGGAAACATCCGGGAATATCCCATACATTACCATAAAGATCTGGAGCTTGTCTATGTCCTGGAGGGCAGCGTCCTGCTCCGAAACGGTTACTGCACCTATGAACTGCAGGCCGGGGACATCTTCGCCAATGCCGGTCACGAAGTCCACACCCTGCAGGCAGCATCAGGGGACAACATTACGGCCCTGATCCATGTCAGCAACCTGTTCTTCACCCAGTTCTACCCGAACCTTCCTCTGGGCTGCTACCGGACCTATTCTTCCGGGCAGACCAACCGGCACCTGCCGGAGCTGCGGCTTTCGCTGCTGAAGCTGCTGACCTGCTACCTTCAGAAGGACATAAACTACCAGGACAGCTGCATCAGCATCTGTCTTTCGGTAATCAACCAGCTGAATAAGTATTTTAATCTCTTCGCCTTCCGGGACAACATCGTCGTCCACTTCGACAGCGGCGACCCAGTGATAGAAGAGCGGATCAGCCATGTCATAAACTATGTTTATGAACATCACGACACCCGGATCACCCTGGCGGATCTGGCTGCCATGGAGCATCTCAGCACCAGCTATCTTTCCCACCTGATCAAAGACTATCTTGGCATCAGTTTCCGGGATTTTCTTTCCTTCGCCCGTGCGGAGTGGTCGGAGATCTACCTTCTGGGCAGTGATCAGAAAATAAGCCGGATCGCCTCCCTTGTGGGATTCTCTGCCGTCAAATACTATGAAGAAACATTCTCCCGCTGGTTTGGGCACAGCCCGGAGGAGCACCGCCGCCTGTACGGCGGCTGGATCCTGACCGACGATAATCCGCCTTCCATCGAGGAACTTCCTATCCACCGTACGCTGGATGTCCTGAACCGCAGCCAGTCGCGGCTCATTTCCCAGAACCGTTCGCTGCGACAAGCCGCCCGCAGAGAATTCCGCAGTGAAGTTTCTCTGGAAACGCCTGTGATCCGCCCTTTCCACCGCAGTGTGACTGTCCTTGTAACACTGGACGATTTTCGCGTGCTCCAGCACAGGGTATACGATTATCTGCGCCGTCTGTCCTGCCAGGATCCTGTGATCCTGCTTCTGCCTGAGGAAGAAAAGTCACCGGAGCTTGCCGAATGGGAACGCCGCACCCGCAAAAGAGGTTTTTCCATGACGCGGGAGAAGCGCTTTGAGCCGCCCGCCGGCGGACGCTATGGATTTGACTCTGTCGCAGGACTTGCTGCGCTCTATAACAGCGGGATCCACAGCGATGCAGAAAATCTGCGTTTAATGCTCCGGGACCAGGATACACAGGACGCCTCGCTGAAAGGCCAGCGGAGCATACTGCTTTCTGACGGGACGCCCAAACCGCTCCTCTTCGGCCTGGAACTGCTCACCGAAAACGCGGGAGAGCTCGTGCTGGAAGACGAAAACTGCGGTGTGATCCGTTTGAGCAGCGACGGTACTGCATGGCTTGTGCTGGCATTCAATGCAAACCGTAATGTCCTTGGTCTCAGCGAATCCTCATGCACGCCCTACTATGCGGATCAGACCCTGTCCGGCTTCAACGATGAACTGAATCTGAGCCTGACCTTCCGCATTCCTGCCGGCGATTATCTAGTCAGTAAATACACGTCCAGCAGTTATAACAGTCTGTTTTCCGTTATGAGCCGCATGGGATTTCCTGAGAAGATGGGAGCCCGGTACAACGTACATCCTGAAGTCTACTCTAATCCCGTGGCGGACACGTACATGGAAAAAGCAGATTCCCATCTGGATCTGGAACTCCAGTTCCGGGGGATCGGCGTCCAGACCGTCCTCATCCAGAAGATCCGGTGATACAGAAGATCCGGTGATCACGCACCCTGCGGCGAAATGCTGAGTAAATGTACACGCTCCACCATTCATCTTTTCCTATAAAGAACAGGCCGGGATATTCCCGGCGCTGTCTTATTATTTGATCTCTACATGCTGCACAGTCGAACTTCCTCAGTCGATGGCGGAGATATCATCTCTCGTAACGCCCTCCGGCGGAGTAAAGTCCATTTCTTCGTAAGGTACCCATTTGGTTCCGCGAACCTTCTTGTACACGAAGAACATAACAATTGAAATAGGAATGATCCCGTAGCATGTAAGGAAATCAAACCAGTTAAAGTCTGTAAATACCCACCAGTTCGCACCGAAGCATACGATGACGCACACGATGATGCAGAACAGGGAGCCCACAGGGTAGAACGGCGATTTATAATCCAGCTCATCCAGAGAATGACCCTGCTTGACCCATCCTCTTCTGAAGCGGTAGTGCGCCACACTGATCGTCAGCCAGTTGTACACGCCCGCGATACCGCAGAGGTAATACGCTGCCGTGTAAGCAACGCCGTCGCCCAGCAGGGACGCAACGAAGGCAAATGCCGCGATGATAGCAGTCAGGAGGACGGAACGAACAGGAACGCCTCTCTTGCTGATCTTAGCAAAGAATTTGGGCGCAGCTCCCTTTTCCGCCATGTGCTGCATGGTTCGGGATGCCGCATACATGGAAGAGTTGCCGCAGGACAGTACGGATGTCAGGATGATCGCATCCATGAACGAAGCCGCCGCTGCGAATCCCGCGTTGCGGAATATGATCGTATAAGGCGCTGCCGCTACGTTATCCTCAGAAGCATCCAGCAGCGAAGGCTCCGTAAACGGGATCAGCGTCGCTACAACGAAGATGGTTCCAAGATAGAAAATCAGCAGTCTCCAGAATACACTGTGGATCGCCTTGGGAACATCCTTCTTGGGGTTCTCCGATTCTGCGGCAGTCAGTCCGACCAGCTCTGTGTTAGAGAAGGAGAAAGCCGCTACCATGAAGATCCCGACGATGCCTCCGATGCCGTTTACAAAGGGCGCCTTGCCGGCTTTTCCGCCGTCCAGTACCCAGTTGTGGAATCCGGCATCCTCGCCGCTGTGCATGATTCCCACGATCATCAGCACGCCGACGATCAGGAATATGATCGTAACGACGACCTTGATTCCGGCAAACCAGAACTCCGCTTCGCCGAAACCCTTAACAGAAAACAGATTCAGCATCAGCAAAATGCCCAGGAAAAGCGCTGCCCACAGGGAGGAATTGCTTCCCGGGAACCAGTATTTAACGATAATTGCACCGGCGATCAGCTCTGCTGCCACCGTCATGGAACTGCCGAACCAGTAAGACCATCCGTTGGTAAATCCCCAGGCTTCGTCTACGAAGCGGTTTGCGTAGGATGTGAACGCGCCGGGAATGGGAAGCTCTGTAGCCATCTCACCCAGAGCCGTCATCATAAAGTATACGACAACGCCCATGATGGCATAAGCTACCATAGCTCCGCCGGGGCCGGCGTCACGGATCGTGCCTCCCATGGCAAGGAACAGACCGGTTCCAATGGAACCGCCGATAGCGATCATCTGGAGATGCCTGCTTTTCAGCCCTCTGTGCAGGGAGTTCTCCTGTCCTTTGTCTTTACTCATAAACTACTCCTCATTTTCTTCTCGCCGGCTGTTCCTCTCAACAGCAGGCGATACAACTGATAATAACTGATAACAACATCTGATAATAACGATAACAAATTAATAATTATATTTCAACAAATAATTTCTTTAATAATTGTGCTCAGTCTACAGTTTACCAAAAATTCCCGTTTCCATGCCCCGATTCTCCAGTTTTCTTCGGATCTCCTCGATCCGCTCCTCTGTCGGAGGCTGGAATCGCTCCTGAATCCCGCCGATGTGTTTCTTCTTGGAGATCCCAAGGTCATGATAGGGCAGCAGATCCACGCGCCGGAATCCAAGTTCCTGCAGCATCTCCGCCGCTGCCTCCGTCTCTTCTTCACTGTCGTTCAGACCGCGGATCAGGGGCATGCGGATCCAGACCTTGCTCCTGGTTTCCGGATCTGACGCAAGTTTCCGGAGATTTTCCAGAATAATGTCGTTGCGCTTTCCCGTCAGTTCCTCGTGGAGCTCCGGACTGACCGCCTTAATATCAAACAGGATATCCGTCACAGTCTTTCGCTTTGCCTGGGCAAAGAGGAAATCTCCGTCACCGTATCCCGATGTATCCAGACAGATGCCGATCCCTTCCTCTTCCGCAAGGTCTATGACCCGGGCAACAAAGTCCGGTCTGGCCAGGATCTCTCCCCCGCTCAGGGTGATGCCTCCGCCCGTCTCGTCGTAGAATCCCTTGTCCTGGGCTGCCTCCGCCATGATCTGCTCCGGTGTCATGGGTTCTGCCACCCTCTTCAGCGCGCCGGCATAACACTGGTCAGCGCACTCCATACACAGCGTGCACCGATCCCGGTGTATGGCGATCTTTCCGTCTTCCCCGATGTAAACCGCCTGCTGGGGACAGACCTCCATGCACACCCCGCAGCCGATACAGCTGTTCGGCATCTGGATCAGTTCCTGGTCGAAACGGATGAGCTCCGGGTTGTGGCACCAGCGGCAGTTCAGCGGGCAGCCTTTGAGGAAGACGGTGGTCCGGATGCCCGGACCATCCTCCGTCGAAAACTTTTGGATCGAGCCAACAAGTTCTTTCAATCATTTCCTCCTGTCAGTCTACGGCTCTTATTGCCGTTCCTTCACCGTGTATTACTGTATTTAGGCGTCTGCGCTCTCAAAATGCGCTGTCCTGTGGATGATCACATCCTGGGCGCTCTTATCCAGCTCCGTAAAGTATGCCATGTATCCGGCGACACGGACCATCAGGCCTTTGTACTTCTCCGGCGTCTTCTGCGCCGCCTTCAGCGTCTCATTATCTACGACGTTGATCTGGATGTGCTCACCGCCGTTCTTAAAGTACGTCTTGATGATTCCCTCTATGCTCTCCAGACCCTTTTCGCCCTCGACGCCCTTGGGGTCAAAGCGCAGGTTGAACAGCGCGCCGTCGTGGAAATCGGACTGTCCCATGGACGCAACGGACTTGACTGTGGCGGTGGGGCCCTTCATATCTCTGCCCATCATCGGGGAAGCATTATCGCAGAAAGGTTCTCCTGCCTTGCGGCCGTCCGGCGTCGCTCCGGTTACCAGACCGTGAGAAACGTTTACCGTCTGAGAATGAACGTTGAAGGAATATCTTCCTCCTCTTGCATCGGGCCACTGCTGGACGTTGTCTGCGATGAAATGCATCATCTCCCGGTAAATTCCGTCTACGTAAGCATTGTCATTGCCGAACTTGGGCGGCTTGTTCAGCAGCAGCTGGCGCATCCGCTCGTTCCCTTCAAAGTTATGATCCAGAGCGTCGATGAGCTCGTCCATGGTAATATCATGATCCTTATATATGCAGGTGTCGATCGCCGCGATGGAATCTGCCAGGTTGGCTGCGCCCGTGAGGTACATACCAGCTGTGGTGTATTTAGCTCCGCCATGCTGGACGGACCGACCGCTCTCTACGCATCCCTTGGTCAGCATGCCCGCGAAGATCACCGGGAACCTGGTCATGTGCATGCTCTGCATGATGTTATATCCCGTAGCGATCAGCTGATAATGGTAGAGGATCTGCTTCTTCAGCGCATCCTTAAAATCTTCTATATCCTTAAAGTCTCTGGGATCTCCGGTCTGCAGTCCCATCATCTTCCCTGTATCGGGATCCAGCCCGTTATGGAGTACAAACTCGATCATCTTGCCCATATTGACATAGCCCGCATCCGGGGAACCGTCCGTCGCTCCGCCTCCGGGACCCGGCTGGATGCATCCAACGATGGTCCAGTCTCTCGCTTCCTCGATGGTGCAGCCCTTGCCCAGGGACATCTTCATGGCGGCCTCATCGTTAAAGAATCCCGGGTTCGCCTGTCCTTCCTGGATCATCTTGCATCCCTTGCGGATCAGCTTCTCCGGCGTACCTTCCCAGACTCTCACTGCCATGACCGGCTGGGTCGTCTTCAGCTGGTTCGCCGCCTCAAGGCACTGATAGGAAAGTTCATTGGTCGCATCTCTGCCGTCCGGCGTCTGACCGCCGACAACGAGGATTTCCCACATGGGATAGCCGGCGAAAGATGTAGCGTACCACTTATCTCTTACTTCATAAACCTCGCAGGCTTTGAGATAGAGGCATTCCAGCATCTCCAGCGCCTCGTCTTCTGTTATGTTCTTCTCATCTATGACATCCTTCTTATAGTACGGCCACATGTACTGGTCGAACCGTCCGAATCCGCAGGCTGTGGTGCAGACCTCGATATGAAAGGCAACATGGGCAAACCATACCATCTGAAGAGCCTGCTGGAACGTCTGGGGCGGATTCTCCGGTACGACGCGGCAGTTCTCCGCGATGGTCAGCAGCTCCTGCTTTCTCTTGGGATCGCTGCATTCCGCTGCCTGGCGCTCTGCCTCTTCCGCCATGCGGTGGGCATAGGTGATCAGTCCCTGGCACTGAATGATGCATGCCTGCCAAAATTCCACTTTCTCCTCGTCCAGCTGACTTGAACGAATTGTTTTATCGATGTTCGCCTGACATTCTTCCATGTATCCCTTAAGACCGATGGTCAGCAGTTTCTCATGGTCGCAGGTGGTCTCACCGGACACGCCGTTCCGCAGGCCGACGGTGATAATGTCGTCCTGGATGCACTCCTCGATGTGGGGCGGCAGCGCGTTCCGGGACATATCCTCCATGGACTTATCCTCCCAGTAGGGCAGGGTCTTCAGGATCGTTTCTCTGTCCTCCGGGCTGATATCGTAGGGATCCTTGCTTCTGGTGGTAAAATCATCGATGTCGCTGATGTACCAGGAGCTGGACTGGAATTCCGGATGGAGGTTTGCTCCCCGGTATTTATTGGTAGGCGTTCCGACGATCAGTTCGTCCTCATTGATCAGCGTCGTCATCCGCTCCATGATGTAGCGGACCACTTCCGCCCGGAAAACCGGAATAGCGTCCCCTGCAAATTTCTTATACGCTTCTGTCTGCAGCACCAGGCGCTCCGCCGTGATGCAGGGCCGTGAATTCCACAGCCTGTTTCTCATTCTCGTTAATCGTTCGTTCAGCATAAAAACCCTCCCTGATAGTACCTTATTCTTCTGCGTAAACTGCCCCGTCGATATTCGGCGCCAGTTCTTCTGCGCAATTCCTTACGTTTTTCTGCCACACCTCAGTGCGTCACTTTCCGTCTTTTTATTTCGTTTTATTATTAACAATCATAACAAATGCATGCCTGTCATTCCACGATTAATACGCTGCAAAAATCGATTAATAAGCTCCGCGGTGATTCCGCCGGCGCAGAATTCTCCACGAAAAAAGGGGCTGCATCGCAGCCCCGGTCGGTCAAACTTATTGATTAATATCTGGTCTCCAGCAGACCGTAATTTCCGTCGTTTCTCTTATAGACAACGTTGACGCTCTCCGTCTCCATGTTCATGAAAACGAAGAAATCGTGGGACAGCAGCTCCATCTCCAGAATCGCCTCGTCCACATCCATGGGCCGCAGGTCAAACTGCTTGGTCTTGACGACCCTGGCATCCTTGACCTCTTCCTCTTCTACCGGCTCCGGCTCAGGAACGAACTCAAACTTCAGCGCCTTATTATCATTATAGCGCTTCTTCAGCTTTCCCTTATACTTCGTCATCTGGTGAGCCAGCTTATCGACAACCTTGTCTATGCCCTCATATATATCCGGTGTCAGTTCCTCCGCTCTGAACACCGTTCCCTTCGCATTGATCGTGGCCTCAATCTTATCCTTTCCTCTCTGCTGGGATAATACCACATTGGCGGTGATCTCATCAGAGAAGTACTTGCTCAGCTTGTCGAACTTCTTCTGAATCGTATCCTCCAGCTTCTGATAAGTCTTGAAATTCTTGCCTGTGATGTTAACCTTCATATTGGCCTCCTTTCGGCTCAGCCCGCCGTCCGGATCCGGACATGTCCGTCTCCTTCTCTCCCCTGCGGACACCTGCCGTAATTTGATAGGAATATTATAACATATTGAACACAGTGTTACAATCCAAATTCTACCACTATACAAAAAAGCCTGAAGCCGCCATTTTTATTAACTCTCCCGCTGCAGAATGCTCTTTCTGCCTCCGGATATGTATGATAGAATATACTAACTTTATGTCCGCAGGCTCATTCCTGCGGCATTGCTGAATGCTGAAGCACACTAAAGAAGCACGCTGAATATCAAAGGAAGAATGACGAAAGGCAGATAAATGATGACTGACAGAATTGCGGGATCCCGGGAAATGCAGGCTGCTCTCCGGGACCATTTCCAGAAAATATACGGATCCCAGGATGACCTGCGGGTCTACTTCGCCCCGGGACGGGTCAACCTGATCGGCGAACATACGGATTATAACGGAGGACATGTCTTTCCCTGCGCCCTGACCATAGGAACCTACGCAGCGGTGCGGATTCGGACAGACCGGCGCTTCCGTTTTTTCTCTGTGAACCTGCCCGGGGACGGTGCAGAAGAATATTCCCTGGATGAGATCAGGTCCGGACCGGTCCCTCCGGATTCCCGGTGGACCTCCTATCCCAGGGGAATCATCCATACCTTCTGCCAGAGGGGCATGGTGCCGGACCGGGGTCTGGACATGCTTTTCTACGGCAATCTGCCCGCCGGCGCCGGCCTTTCTTCCTCCGCTTCCCTGGAGGTTCTGACCGGCTTCATTCTCAGAGACTGTTTTGGATTTCCGGCAGATAATCAGACTCTGGCCCTGATCGGCCAGTATTCGGAGAATCACTATAACGGCGTCAGCTGCGGGATCATGGACCAGTTCGCTGTGGCTATGGGAAAGAAGGATCATGCAATATTTCTGAACACCAGCGACCTGACCTGTGAATACGTTCCTCTGCGGCTGGAGAAGGAAAGTCTGATCATCACCAACAGCAACAAGAAGCACAGTCTGGCTTCCTCTGCCTACAACGATCGCCGCAGGGAGTGCGAACAGGCTCTGAAGGAACTGCAGACTGTTACAGATATCCAGAGTCTGGGTGATCTGACTATGGAAGAATTCAGAGAATATCAGCACGTTCTCAGCGATCCCGTCCTTGTCCGCAGGGCAAGGCACGCAGTCAGCGAAAACCAGCGGACCATCCAGGCTGTTCAGCTGCTGAAGAAACAGGACGTCGCCGGCTTCGGCCGGCTCATGAAGGAAGCTCATCTCTCCGTCAGCCGGGACTATGAGGTCACAGGACCGGAGCTGGATGCTCTGGCAGAAGAAGCATGGAATGTTCCGGGGTGCATCGGTTCACGGATGACCGGAGGAGGCTTCGGCGGCTGCACCGTTTCCATCGTCCGGGATTCTGCTATCCCGCGTTTTATAGAACAGGTAGGCGCTGCATACCATCAGAGGACCGGACTTGACGCCGACTTTTATACCGTTCACATCGGCGGCGGTCCCCGGCGGCTGGACGAAGAACCAGCCGGGCGGGGGCCAGCCGCGCAGGAACCAGCAGGAAAAGAACAGGGAGGGAAAAGATAATGACAGACAGCTGCATCGTACAACTGGCGGGCTACGGCCTGGTCAAAGGACTGATCCAGACGGACGATCTGGACTTTGTCATCAACCAGCTCCTCATGGTCCTGGAGAAAGATGACTTCTGCGGCGATGCCGCCCAGGCCCTGGATTACGACGAATCCAGGGGACCCGCTCTCTCGGAGATCCTCAGGACGCTGACCGACTACGCAGTAAAACAGGGATTGACTGCCGGGGATTCCACCGCTGCCCGGGACCTCTTCGACACCCGTCTCATGGGTGTCCTGACCCCCCGCCCCTCCCAGGTCCGGGAGAAATTCCGCAGCCTCTATGCCAAAGATCCGGTTCAGGCAACGGACTGGTACTATCGTTTTTCCGGCGATACCAACTACATCCGCCGAGACCGCATCGCCCGGGACAGAAAATGGAAGACGTCTACTCCCTACGGAGACCTGGACATCACAATAAATCTTTCCAAGCCTGAAAAGGATCCCCGGGCGATCGACGCTGCCCGCAGGGCGCCTCAGACTTCTTATCCAAAGTGCCAGCTCTGCCGGGAAAACGAAGGATACGCAGGACGCCTGAATCACCCGGCCCGGCAGAACCACCGGATCATTCCCCTGACTCTGCAGGGCGATCCCTGGTTCCTGCAGTACTCCCCCTATGTTTACTACAATGAACACTGCATCGTCTTCAATCGCGAGCACGTTCCCATGAAGATCGACGGATCCACATTCCGCAGGCTGTTCGATTTCGTCCGGCTTTTCCCCCATTACTTCGTGGGTTCCAACGCGGACCTGCCCATCGTAGGCGGCTCCATCCTGTCCCACGAGCATTTCCAGGGCGGCCGATGCACCTTCGCCATGGAGAAGGCCCCGGTGGAGCGATCCTTCACCATTTCGGGCTTCACTGACGTGACGTCAGGCGTCGTCCGCTGGCCCATGACCTGCCTCCGCCTGACCGGCCCGGATCCCGACCGGATCGTGCTCCTTGCCGAACATATCCTCAGCGCCTGGCGATCCTACAGCGACCCAGGTGTTCATGTCCTGGCAGAGACCGACGGACAGCCTCATAACACCATTACGCCCATAGCCCGCCGCAGAGGAGCGGACTATGAAATGGATCTTGTACTCAGAAACAACATAACCACCGCCGACCGGCCGCTGGGCCTGTTCCACCCCGGTCCTGCCCTCCACCACATCAAGAAAGAAAATATCGGCCTGATCGAGGTAATGGGTATGGCCGTGCTGCCCGCCCGTCTCCGGTCAGAAATGGACGATCTTCGCCGGACGGTCCTGACCGGCGGGGATCTGCGGGCTTCGGAGACTACGGCACTGCACGCGGACTGGTTCGAGTCGCTTGCCCGCCGTTACGACCGAATCGACGCGGACAATATCAATCAGATCCTGCGGGAGGAGATCGGCAGGGTATTCTGCGAGGTGCTGGAAGACGCCGGCGTCTTTAAGCGTACGCCCCAGGGACAGGCTGCCCTGGATCGTTTCCTTTCGTCGCTGTAGACGCGACGCCCCGGGCGCAGGAGAAACAAATGCCTGATTTTGCGTCTTTTCTCTTTACCCGCCCTTTGTCATTCTGATACAATAACCTGTAACAGAGAGAACAGATATCTGATATTGATTTATAAGATAAGGAGCTGAACAAATGGCTGAATATTTTCGCAAAGAAAACTGTAAATACGACGTAACAGCCCTGGGCGAGCTGCTGGTGGACATGATCCAGGCCGGCGTCAGCGAGCAGGGAAACAAGACATTTGAGGCCAATCCGGGCGGAGCGCCCTGCAACGTTCTGTCCATGCTGACCAAACTGGGCAACCGGACCTGCTTCATCGGCAATGTGGGTGATGACATGTTCGGCCGGGATCTGGCAGATGCGGCAGCTCAGGTGGGCATCGACACTGCCGGGATCCACTTCGATCCGGACTGCAATACCACTCTGGCTCTGGTTCACAAGCTGGCAGACGGCGACCGGGACTTTTCCTTCTACCGCAAGCCGGGAGCCGATATGATGCTGACCCCGGAGAATACAGACACCGAACTGATCCGCCAGTGCCGGATCTTCCATTTCGGTTCTCTTTCTCTGACCTCCGAGCCCGTGCGATCTGCCACAGTCAAAGCACTTCAGACAGCAAAAGAGAGCGGCTGCCTTATTTCCTTCGACCCCAACCTGCGGGAGCCCCTGTGGCCGGATATGGATCTGGCAAGAGAGCAGATCGCCTACGGCATTTCTGTCTGCGATTTCCTGAAAATCTCTGATAACGAGATCCAGTGGTTCACCGGAGAGGAGGATTATGACCGGGGCATTCAGGTCCTGCAGTCAGAATACTCACCCCGGCTAATCTGCCTGTCTATGGGCAGCGAGGGCAGCAGAGCCTATATGGGAGGCCCGGAATATGTCGAGGTACCGGCTTTCCTGCAGGACACGACCATAGAGACCACCGGCGCCGGAGACTGCTTTAACGGCTGCGTGCTCCACTATCTGCTCCATCACGACATAGACGCTCTGACCCCGGAGATGCTGGAGGAGATGCTGACCATGGCCAACGCAGCGGCATCCATCGTGACTACAAGGAAAGGCGCTCTCCGGTCCATGCCGGAAGACGCTGAGATCAAGGCGCTGATCAGAGGAGGCAGATAACAGTGAGCACAGACTGGAGGAGCGATCCGGCGTTCAGCAGACGGCTGAACGTCCATTATGATGAAATGAAATGGCTCTACGCAGAGCTCTATCACGGCGATATGCATGCCTTCGATTATTTCTGCGCTATGCTGTGGGATGCCTATAAGAAACGGGCACCGGAGCTGAAAGCTCTTGACGAGCAGCGGACAGCCTCGCCTGACTGGTACCGGGGCAGCGACATGCTGGGCATGCTGATGTATACAGACCGCTTCGCCGGAACATTGCAGAAGGTCCGCTCCCACCTGGACTATATCCGCGAGTGCGGCGTCAGCTATCTTCACCTGATGCCGATCATGGACAGTCCGGAAGGCCGCAGCGACGGCGGCTACGCGGTATCGGACTTTCGCAGTGTCAGGCCTGATCTCGGAAGTATGGAAGATCTGTCTCAGCTGACACGGGACTGCCATAAGCTGGGCATCTGTGTCTGTCTTGATTTCGTCATGAACCATACCAGTGAGGATCACGAATGGGCCCGCCGGGCGAAAGAAGGCGATCCGGACTATCAGAGCAGGTACTTCTTCTACGACAACTGGGACATTCCCAATATCTACGAACAAACGGTACCCCAGGTCTTTCCGGAGACCGCTCCGGGCAACTTCAGCTGGTGCCCCGAGGCAGGCAAGGTGGTCATGACCACCTTCTATCCCTATCAGTGGGATCTTAACTATTCCAACCCCACGGTCTTCAACGACATGACAGCCAACCTGCTGAATCTGTGCAATCACGGAGTCGACGTTATCCGCCTGGACGCGGTCCCCTACATCTGGAAGGAGCTGCACACCAGCTGCCGCAATCTTCCCCAGGTCCACACGCTGGTGCGAATCATGCGCATGGCCTGCGAGACAGTCTGCCCCGGCGCCCTGCTGCTCGGCGAGGTAGTCATGGAGCCTTCTAAGGTCGTTCCCTATTTCGGTACTGTAGAGAAGCCGGAATGCCACATGCTCTATAATGTCACCACCATGGCCAGCATCTGGCACACGGCAGCCACCAGGGATGTCCGCCTGCTCCGGGAGCAGCTGAACCGGGTGTTCGCTCTGCCGAGACAGTACACGTTCCTGAATTATCTGCGCTGCCACGACGATATCGGCTGGGGACTGGACTATGATTTCCTGAGCCAGTTCGGCATCAGCGAGGTCGCGCATAAAAAATATCTCAACGATTATCTGACCGGTCAGTGGCCAGGCAGCCCTGCCCGGGGCGAACTGTACAACAACGCCCCCCAGCTCGGCGATGCCCGCCTCTGCGGAACCACGGCTTCGCTCTGCGGCATCGAAGCCGGAGAATATGAAGGGGACAGTCAGAAGACCGAGCACGGGATCCGAATGGACATCATGCTCCATGCCCTCCTCTTCACCCAGAGCGGTCTGCCTGTACTGTACAGCGGCGATGAGATCGGCCAGCTGAACGATTACTCCTATCATCAGGATCCCCTGACCCAGGACGATTCCCGCTATCTGCACCGGGGTCGTTTCCCCTGGGATCAGGCAGATCTGCGCCGGGATCAGAGCACACGCCAGGGTATGATTTTTCAGGCCCTGCGCAGACTGGAGCAGATCCGGTCCGGACAGAGGGCATTCTGCTTCGATGCGGACGTCTGGACGCTGGATACCTATAACGACCGCATCCTTGGTATCGGACGATATTATCAGGGTCAGAAGCTGATCGCTCTGTTCAATTTCAGTGATCAGGACGAGATCGCCTGGATCAATGAAGAGGGCGATTTCCGCGACCTGATCACCGGAGAACCCCGGCCGGCTAAGGCCGTGGGCATTCCTTCCGGGGATTTCGCCTGGCTGATTGCGGACATGGGCGAATAGATCCGGGAACAAAGCCAGTCAGGACTTTGTTTCAGCGGAAGCGCTTCTGTCCTTCCTCCACGGGCACCATGAATACACAGTACCCGCAGGCATTGATCACCGCAGTGGTCCCTGCCTGGCTGATCCGTGGAATGCGGATTCCGTAATTCCTGTGTATGTGCCCGTGGACGAAATACGCAGGATGATACCGGTCCAGTATCCGCCGGAATGTCTGAAAGCCTCTGTGACTCAGGGATTCACCGTCATTTATATGCCGGGCAGGCGCGTGAGTGACAAGAATATCCACCCCGCCTGCCTTCCAGATCATGGGCTTCAGCCTGCGCAGGCGGCGGCCCATTTCTTTTTCTGTATACATGTTCCTGCCCTCCCGGTAGCGGAAGGATCCGCCCAGTCCCAGGATGCGCAGACCCTGATATGTTATTAGCCTGCCGTCGATGCAGACGCAGCCCAGGGGCGGTTCCTCGTTCAATAGATCATCGTGATTGCCACGGACGTAGAAGACAGGACAGTTTGCCATGGTCGCCAGAAACTCCAGGTATCCCCGGCGCAGATCGCCGCATGCTAGGATCAGGTCGCAGTCTGCAAGCATTCCGGGGATATAATGATCGTAAAGATAAGGAGATTCTTCATCGGACACTGCCAGAACGCAGAGTTCCTTTTTTCTTCCCGGAGCATCGTCCGGCACGGGAGCATGCGAGCCGGGAGCATGCAGCCTCACTTCTTCCTCCGGGAGCATGGCTCACACATCCTTTCGGAAGGGGTTTATCCCCGCAATGCTTACGGTAGAGCGGCCGATCTCATTCATTTGTTCGTACTCCGGCACCATTCCCACCACATTCTCATTGAGCCAGTCCATGTTAAGGATCTGATCCGGACTCAGTACATCGCGCTGCCCCGCGATCCGATAGCCGCTCTGTGCCGTGATGGGACCCCGGAAGGGATGCAGGGATTCTCTCCGCATGCCGTCCTTGAGAATATCCGCCAGCCGGATGACACCCGGCGGCAGGTCCGAACCATAGCGGAGGCCCACTGCTCCGGCAGACAGACCGAAATAATAGTTCAGGGCTTTGCCGCTCTTCTTATACTCCTCCTGCAGGGTACGGTCCATGATCTGTCTGAGTATCAGCGCGTAATAACGCCCCCACTTCCACAGAGGCTGAGCCAGGACCCGGGCGGAATCATCAGCCATGCGCACCAGACCCCGGATGCCCCGCCGGCCGCCGCTTCCGTCCAGATCACCTCCCACATCATCCCGGGCAGAGATGATGTGTATTCCTCTGTCCGTCAGCCTCTCCATGGCCGCATCCGCTCCGCCTACGCTTACCCAGTCCAGATAGACCTGAGTATATGGATTGGTCATCTGCACCCCCAGCGCGAAGGCATTGATTCCCGCGAACTGACCCCAGATGGGATAATTACAGATATATCCCACCGGCTCGCCGCCGGACATGGCGCCGGCTATAGCTCCCGCTATGAACTTGACCTCATAGATCCGCGCGTAATAGGTTCTGACATAGCGGTGAGACTTGTTCAGAGAACAGTTGAATATGGTCACTTCCGGATGGGCTGCCGTGGCTGTCAGACTTGCCGGGTACAGTCGGGCGGACGTAGTGAAGATCACCTGGCATCCATCTGCGATGGCCTGCTCGATCACCGCCAGCGGGTCGTCATCCAGCGCCCGGAAATAGGAGACCGTCTCCACAGCGTCTCCCAGGATCCGCTGCACCTGCTCCCGCCCCCTCTCGTGAGAATAGGTCCAGCCCAGATCCCGGGGGGAGCTATCGTGTACAAAGCCTGCTTTGATGAATGTCAGCTTCCTTGCAGGAAGAATCTTTTCTATGAATGTCTCCTTCTTCTCCGAAGGCTCCAGTTTCACATCGACGGCGTTTTCAGACTGACTCACTACGATATCTTCCCAGACACCTGCCAGAGAATCCCTGATCTGACCGGGAGACATGGTCCACAGCTTGTCTGGCGGAACGATCTTGCAGTAGGCCAGCAGGACGTCTCCTGCGGTCATGTTCAGTTCTCCCCCTCCAAGAGAATCAAAAGCCCTGCGAAAATAATAAAAGAGCGAATCAATATCTCGGCGGAAATCCTGACTCCAGCACTCGCCTTCCGCCTGCCCCTCCGCCTTCCCCAGCTCCCTCAGAACCTGATAGTAGGAGTCCGGATCAGTGAACTCCATGATCCTTAATCCGCTGGCCCGGTAAAAATCCAGGAAAGCCATATAACGCCGGTACTTCTCTGAACCGTCGTCTTCCGGAAGAATTCTGGTCACCCGGGCAGCGACGCTTTCCGCTCCGAAGTATTTTAGAACGCTGACCCTCTTGTTTCCTTCTGTTACGTAGAAACGGTTCATGTATTCGCAGACCTGGATGGGATCCCGGATTCCCTCCTTCAGATGTGCCTGGCAGATGCTGCTCCATTTTTCAGCGAATTCCGAGTTCTCCTCCAGCAGCGGCATGAAATCCGGGCCAAACGCCTGCACCCGGCTGCCGCTCATGGTTCCGACGATCAGCTCCAGGGGCAGCTGTTCCTCTCCCGTGAATTTCCCGGACCGCAGCTGATCCTGCGTCAGGATCGCTTCAAGAACCGGGAGGCTCTCCGCTCTTCCCTCTGCTGCTGCTTCTCTGACCGCCCGGAGTCCCCGCCTGCGGGCGTCTCTGTAATATGCATCCGTCATATGGTATTCCTCTCGTTTGTAAAGAGAGCGGCCGGGAATGCTCCCAGCCGCTCTGCCTGGCTTTCCGTGAAAGCAGCGATGATCTTCTACTCCGCGTAAAGAATATTTTTCTCTGTATCCTTGTCGAAGAGATGGATTTTCGACATGTCCAGAGCAAATGTCGCGTCAGAGCCTGACGTCAGTGTTGTGTCCGGCGCCACTCTGGCGGTGACCTGCGTTCCCTCCACATCGAAATACAGGAAGACCTCAGCGCCCAGCAGCTCTCTGACATTGATCTTGCTGTGGATCTGACTGTCCGGATGCTGCTGCAGGAATTCCTTGTTGTCAGAGATATTTTCCGGCCGGATGCCCATGATGACCGTCTTACCGTCATAGCCTCCGTCCTTCAGGGCCGCCACTCTGTCTGCGGGCACCTTCAGACTGCTGCTGCCCAGCTGCAGATAAGCGTCCTCCCCGTCGATCCTGACCTGTACGTCCAGGAAATTCATCTGCGGGGAGCCGATAAAGCCGGCGACAAACAGGTTGCAGGGTTTGTTGTACAGATGATCCGGCGTGTTGATCTGCTGCACGATTCCGTCCTTCATGACCACGATCCTGGTTCCCAGCGTCATCGCCTCGGTCTGGTCGTGGGTCACGTAGATGATCGTCGTCCCGAGCTTTTTGTGAAGCTTGGAGATCTCGGTACGCATCTGCACTCTGAGCTTGGCGTCCAGGTTGGACAGAGGCTCATCCATGAGGAATACCTTAGGCTTTCTTACGATGGCCCGTCCCATGGCTACACGCTGGCGCTGGCCGCCGGACAAAGCCTTGGGCTTGCGGTCCAGGAGCTTCTCCAGATCCAGGATCTTTGCAGCTTCTCTCACCTTGCGGTCGATCTCGTCAGCAGGAACCTTTCTCAGCTTCAGAGCAAATGCCATGTTGTCATAGACCGTCATGTGAGGATAGAGGGCATAGCTCTGGAATACCATGGCTATATCTCTGTCCTTGGGCTCCACGTCGTTCATCAGAACGCCGTCTATGCGAAACTCGCCTTCGCTGATGTCCTCCAGACCGGCGATCATACGCAGCGTCGTTGATTTTCCGCAGCCGGAAGGGCCTACGAAAATAATAAATTCTTTATCTTCTACTTCAAGATTAAAATCCGTTACGGCATGATATCCGTTCGGATAAATCTTCTGAATTCCTTTCAGTGATAAATTCGCCATTTTTTTCTCCCTTATTCTTTCGTTTCTCTGATCCTGGTCGGATCAAGCGTATATCCGGTAACATCTATCTTTGCCTGTCCCCGGGCCCGGAAACTGATGTCCTGCGCCGTAAGTTCCGTATGGAATGTCAGCGTCATGACCTGTTCTCCGTCATTGATGAAGATCTCCGCGCTCCAGCGATCCAGTACGATTCTGAGTCTGATTTCCCTGCCTGTATGGATCAGATCGGCTTCTCTGCACAGCAGCGCCGCGTTCCTGGTGCCGCTGCGGCTCCGGTCAACCCGGATCCTTCCTTTCCTGGGCAGCACAGCGCACTCGGTATAGAAGCGGGAATCTTCTGCGAAACGGATACTGATTTCCTCCGCGTCCTGTGAATGGATGCACAGCTCCAGATCCAGGATCCTGCCCCGGATGCCCGGCAGTCTGATTCCTGCCTCAGAAAGCTCTACTCCCTGATGCTGAACCCGGTTCTGCCGGCACAGATCCAGTTCCCTGACCGGCCTCTGACAGATCCTTCCGTCCCGGAGACTGAGTTCCCTTGGTATGATCATCTGACCGTGGATGGGCAGCTCTTCGCTTCGGATATCCGAAATCTCCTGATTCATCATCCAGGCGATCATGACGGTCCGCCCGTCCGCGGTCTTCAGTACCTGAGCAGCGTAAAAATCAATCCCTCCGTCCACCGCCTGAATCGACTCCGGACGGAAACTCTCCATTTCTTCCTCATAGGTTCCCACAAGACCAAAAGCCCCGTTCCCCGGAGACAGCTCTCCTTTCGGCTGCATGAACATGGCGCTGGCGATCAGGGCCCAGCGGTCTCCGAGGGGAAAGAAGCTGGGGCATTCCCACAGTCTTCCCACTTTTCCGCGATTCTGCAGAAATACTTTGCGAAAGCGCCAGTGAAGACCGTCCTCGCTGCCGAATAGCAGTAGTCTGGCGTACTCATCCGCAGGATCATAACCGGTGGTCAGTACCCGAAACTCCCCGTCCCTGTTCTTCCAGAGCCAGGGATCCCGGAACTGATGGGGGTCATTGCCCCCGGGCACGTCCTCTGAAGTCAGCACCGGATTTCCGTCATATTTGACATAATTCAGTCCGTCGCCCAGAGCAACTCCCTGGGTCTGGTTCGTATGCCGGTTCCTCACCGCAGGGTCGAATTCCGCCTGAGTATACATGAGCAGCTGCCTGCCGTCTCCATAGGGAACTGCCGATCCGGAGAAGCAGCCTCCGCTGCCTTCCCCCTCCGGCGCAAGAGCGCAGGGCAGGTACGTCCAGCTGATCAGGTCACGGCTCACTGCGTGTCCCCAGTGCATGGGGCCCCAGTGCGAGTCATACGGATAATACTGATAGAACAGATGATACTGTCCCCTGTAATAGGAAAAGCCGTTGGGATCGTTCAGCCATCCGATTCTCGGAGAAAAATGGAGTACCGGCCTCAGCTCCTGAGGAACCAGTTTTTCCTGGGCCTCTTCAAATTCTCTTGCCTTTTTCAGCATGTCAGTCACTGCTCTTCTCCTCCAATCTTCGGAAAATCTTATCGTAAGCGAAACCGCACAGAAATCCCGGCAGAGAAAGACCGAAAGTCACTGCCAGCACAGGTCCCCTTCTGGTCAGATAGAGCAGCGCCAGCCAGCCGGCCCAGATCAGCAGCATGACCAGTGACCGGGGGAGATTCCCCAGTGTCAGCCGTACTGCGTTGGCCAGGGTACCGGCAACCGTGTTCTCATATCTGGATAGAAGGGCGAAACTGTATACTGCCGTGACCAGAATCAGGCAGGCGGCTACCGTTATGATGATCATCAGCGCCGTGGCCGTCCTGCTTCCGAGGCCCCTGAGGATCCACAGATCCAGAGCCGTTACGGCTGCCGCTCCCATATAGATCAGGCCGACCGCTATGCCGGGCTTCAGGTTCTCCCGGAAGGATTTCCAGAACATGCGGAAGGTATAGGTCTCATCCTCTCTCACATAATGCAGAATAACATAGTTCATAGCCGTAAAGGATGCCCCTGCCGTAATCAGGGGAAGGGCAAAGACAACGGTCAGCACGTTCAGTATGACCAGATCCACCAGTCTTGCCAGAAATCGCATCAGTGGGTTGTTCGCGTCGAAAAAACGATCCATAAGCTTATCGCTGTCTCCTCATTAACCCTTGACTGCTCCTGCTGTAACACCCGCAACGATGTACTTCTGCAGGAAGAGATACAGGATCAGGATCGGCAGCATGGCCAGCAGCAGAGCCGCCATGACCAGTCCGATGTCTGTGGAATATGTTCCGTAGAATGCCTGCGTGGCGATAGGTATCGTGTACAGGTTCTTATCCGTCAGCACAAGGCTGGGCAGGAGGTAGTCGTTCCAGAAGGCCATGGCGTCTATGATCGCCACCGTAGCCACCGTCGGCTTGAGCAGCGGGAATACGATCTTCCAGAATGTCTGCCACCTGCTGCAGCCGTCGATCAGAGCTGCTTCCTCAAGCTCCAGGGGAATATTGGAATGGATCGCCCCATGGAACATAAAGGTAGCCATGGACAGCGAGAATCCCGTATGCATCAGTATCAGTGTGATGCGGCTGTTCAGTATTCCGAAGATACCTCCATATACCGATACCAGCGGTACCATCAGCACCTGGAAGGGGATGACCATGGACGCCACCATCAGCGCGAACAGGATGGAACAGGCCTTCCACTTGCCGTTTCGGACAATGACGAAGGAGGCCATAGCAGATACCAGGATCGTCAGAATCGTCGCCAGCGTCGTAATAAAGAAGGAGTTTCCGAATACCCTCCAGAAGTCCATTTTAGCCATGGCTTCCGGGAAGTTCTTCAGGGTAAACCCGTGTGCACCGATCAGCGCCAGCGGAGCCATATTGATATCCGCCTTGGTCTTGAACACATTGATCAGGACCAGGATAAACGGCGCGATAAAGAGAATGAACAGCACGATCAGTACAATGATGCTGAGAATGTGCCGACTCTGCTTCGCGCGGGCAGCTTTATCATTCATATTCATTATGCTTCCACCTCTCCTTTCTTACCAATGTAAACCTGAGCGATTCCGATGATCGCGCAGATCACGAAAAGGATGAGCGCTTCCGCCTGTCCTGTGCCGTAGTCCTTGTAGACAAAGGCTTTGTTATATACGTGCATGGCAGCCAGTACGGAAGAATTGAACGGTTCGCCCTTGGTCAGCGACAGGTTCACGTCGTAGACAACGAAGCATCTGGTGATGCTCAGGAATATGCAGGTTACAAAGGATGTCCGCATCAGCGGAATGGTCACGTTCTTCATGACCTGCGAAGGCGTACAGCCGTCGATCATAGCCGCTTCCTTCAGGGAATCCGACACGCTCATAAATCCCGCGACATAGATCAGCATCATATATCCCGCGTACTGCCATACGGATACCAGGATCAGGCAGAACATTGCTCCGCCCGTGGATGACAGCAGAGAGGGAACGGTTCCCGATGTGAAAGCTGCTCCGATGGCAACAAAGGCACGGTTGAAGACGAATTTCCAAACATATCCCAGTACGATTCCGCCGATCAGATTCGGAATGAAGAATCCAGCCCGGAAGAAATTCTGTCCTTTGACTCCACTAGTCACCAGATAAGCCAGGAAAAAGGCTACCACATTGACCAGCACCACCGCGATGGCGGAGTAGATCAGTGTCCTTATGATCGATGACCAGAAATAGGCATCCTTGAAAGCGGATACATAGTTGGCAAATCCGACGAAAGGCTTGTCCGCGGATACGCCGTCCCAGCTGGTGAAGGTCAGGTACAGTCCGTAGATAAACGGGATGATGATGACCATGCAGAACAGGATCAGCGCCGGACCAGCGAAGGTCAGGAATTGCCTGGACTTATAAGCCATTGTGTTTCTTTGCATTTGTCCAGCACCTCCTTATTGCTCATGCTTCTGAAGCGTCTTAGTCTTCCAGTATGTTACAACTTCCTTAGCGAAGCCAGCCCTGTCCGTCTTCTCAGCCAGGTACTTCTGGAACTGGGCGCCCAGGATCGCATAGTGATCGTCCGGCAGATAGTTATAGTTGGGCACCAGCTTGCCCGCGTTGGTATATTCGCTGACCGACTGTCCCAGAGGATCTTTAGCCTTCAGCTTGATGTTGGAGAAAGCCGGGACAAGAGCACAGTCATCTACCATGAACTTCTGTCCTTCGTCATTGTAAACCAGCCAGTTCAGGAAATCCTTCGCTTCCTGGCGCTGCTTGTCGCTGGTGTTTGCGGAACTGTCGATGAAGAAATATTTGGATCCGCCGCCGGTGAGCTTGGTATTGTAATCCTCTCCGGCCTTGAGATTCTGCGGTATCGGCATCATTCCCAGACCGTCGGTGTAATCATAAGCGCTGAGTACTGACCAGTCCCAGTTGCCCCCGAACATGAAGGCGATCTCGCCCTCCGCCAGCTTCTGCTCCGTAACCTCACGCTCCGCGGAAATGGCGCTCTCTCTGGAGTAACTGTTCTTCATGAGAACGTCGAACGTGTCCATCAGACTATTGTACCGTTCATCCTTGGCGAGATCGATCTTATTCTTGCTCATATCATACACAAAGGTATCCGGATCTTCTCTCATCTCATAAACCTCTGCCAGGTAATGGTTGCCCAGTGACCAGTCCTCCTTCATGACACCGGTGGGCGTCTTCATCCCGCCCTTTTTGCAGAGATCGATCCAGTGTTTAAACTGATCCAGTGTTCTGCACTTGGCCGGGTCGAATTTCTTTCCGGTCACTTTCTCAATCGCATTGGCATTATAAATGATTCCTCTCGCTTCCACGCATACCGGGAATCCATAAGTTTTGCCATCGATCGCGATCGCATAATCGGTATCCTTTACCCATTTCTGATCACTCAGGTCGACGGCATGCTCCTCCGCAAGGGAATATACGTCCTTTGCATCAACCATTGACAGTGTGTACGGATTCTTGGACGCGTACCTCGTCGCCAGATGGGCTGAAACAGTATCGCTGGAATAGTATACTTCCACAGGCACTCCCGTCTCCTTGGTATACTTCTTAGCCATACTCATCAGCTGATCCTGAATCTCCATCTTCGAGTTGAAAATGGTGATTCCGCTGCTCGTTCCCGATTTCTGTTCTTCCTCCCCTGAAGAAGGGCCGCAGGAAGCAAGCAGGCAGAGCGACATCGCAATCACTGTCATGAAGGCAATGATTCGTTTGACATTCTTTTTCAATGTCCACCTCCATCTCTCAGCAAAATTATAACGTTCTCTCTCTACCCCAATGATGATCATCCTGAACTGGTACAAAATGATCACCCACCTTTCATAGATTTTAACAGCTGCAGAAGAGTAACGCAACACCAAACAATTAGTAAAGTCTGCGAAAAAACAAATTTTTTTGTACTGCTCCCTGCTTACCCGAACTTTTTCGATATCCTTGACGCTTCCCATTTAAGAAGGTAAGATGAACGCAGCCGTTTTCTGCAGCGAGACCATACCGAATGGGAGGACGATTATGCCGATAAAATATTACGACGCCAGTCAGACTTTTCTATTAGAAACCGCCCGCAGCAGCTATCAGATGAAAATAGGCCCGGGCGGCCTGCTGCTGCACACCTATTACGGACCCCGGGCGGTCAGGCCTTTGCCCCACACCGGCCAGAACCCTCCGGAATCCGAAGTACTCCCACCCGATCTTTTCACGGATTTCGTGAGACTGGACCGAGGCTTTTCTCCCAATCCCTACGACGCCGGCCGTGACCGGACCCTCTCCTGCGACACGCTGCCTCTGGAATATCCCTGCGAAGGCAGCGGCGACTACCGGCCCACCGCCCTGGGTATCCGCGGCAGCCTGGGTGTCTGCGGCTGCGACCTGCGCTTCCGGTGCTATCAGATTCAGGAAGGAAAATACACTATCCCCGGTCTGCCGGCAGTCTACGCGGACGATCCCGCAGATGCCTGCACCCTTGTTATTACCCTGCAGGATGATGCTGCGGGAGTTCAGGCAGATCTTTACTATGGTCTGCTGGCAAGCCGGGACGTGATCACCCGGTCCGCACGCATCCGCAATCTGGGAACAGAGCCGATCCGTCTGACCGGCGCCGCCAGCTGCTGTCTGGATATGCTGACGGGAGACTGGGATCTGATCCACTTCCACGGCCGCCACTGCCACGAGCGCGAGTTTGCCCGGACGCCGGTAGAAGAGCGGGAACTGACCGTCGGCAGCCGCAGGGGAAACAGTTCTCACCAGCAGAACCCTTTCGTCATTCTCGCCGACCGACACTGCGACGAGGATCATGGCTACTGCCTGGGAACCGCTCTGCTCTACAGCGGCTCTTTCAGCGCCTGTGCCTGCCGGGAGCAGTTCGGCTTAACCCGGCTGCTCATGGGGGTCCAGCCTGAGCGGTTCGATTATCCTCTGGCGCCCGGCGAGACATTCTATACGCCGGAAGCCGCCATGGCTTTCTCTCAGGACGGACTCAGCCACCTCAGCCATCTCTTTCACGATCTGATCAACAGCCATATCGTCCGGGGCCCCTGGAAGAACAGGCGCCGGCCGATCCTGATCAATAACTGGGAAGCCACCGGAATCGAGTTCCGCGGCAGCCAGATCCTGGCTATCGCAGAACAGGCCGCAGAACTCGGCGTGGAGATGATGGTCCTGGACGACGGCTGGTTCGGACGCAGGTCCAGCGACAGCGCAGGACTGGGCGACTGGTACGTCAATGAAGAGAAACTGGGATGTTCGATCGGCCAGCTTGCAGACAGGATCCGGGACATGGGACTTCGGTTCGGTCTCTGGATTGAGCCGGAAATGGTGAATGAGGACTCGGACCTCTACCGCAGGCACCCGGACTGGGTTCTCAGGATTCCCGGCAAAGACCCGGTCCGCTCCCGTTATCAGCTGGTTCTGGACTTCTCCCGGCCGGAAATTGTCGATCACGTGTTCCGTCAGATAGCAGAGGTCATCAGGGAATGTAAGGCGAACTATGTTAAGATGGACATGAACCGCTGTCTGAACGATGTATGGACGGCAGCAGAGGGTCTGCAGAGTCAGGGAAAGATCCTCTATCAGTACACCCTCGGTGTCTACCACTTTATGGATCAGCTGCTGACTGCCTTCCCGGATCTGCTGCTGGAAGGATGCGCAGGGGGCGGCGGCCGTTTCGACGCGGGCATGCTCTATTACTGCCCTCAGATCTGGTGCAGCGACAACACGGACGCTGTAGACCGGCTCAGCATCCAGTACGGTACGTCATTCTGCTACCCGGTGAGCACCATCGGCGCTCACGTTTCCGCTGTTCCCAACGTAACCACCGGCCGGACCGTTCCTCTGCGCACCCGCGCTGCCGCAGCCATGGCCGGTACCTTCGGCTATGAGCTCGACCTGAATGAACTAAATGATGAAGAAAAGAAAGATGTTCGCGGGCAGATCACATTCTTTAAGGAACACTGGGAACTGCTGACCCTGGGGCTTTACTACCGCCTGACTTCACCCGACGGCGCCTCTGAGCTGGCCGCGTGGATGGAAGTCGAAAGAACTGGAAAAGAAGCACTGGTAACTGCCGTCTCTCTGAGCAGTCACGGCAACGGACCGGTCCGCTATGTCCGGCTGAAAGGTCTGGAGCCGAACCGTCTGTACCGCATCAGCATTGTCAATATCCCGGAGCCGCAGTTCCTCTTCTGCCGCAGCGGCGCCTCCCTGATGTATCAGGGCCTGCTGCTGCCCGAGGACAGCGCACAGCACAGGGATGACCGAAAAATCAGAGGCCAGTACGACTGCCTGCAGTTTCTGCTCCAGTCCTGACATCGATCGGCAGTCACACTGTGAAACAGCCGGCCAGCTTCAGGGCAGCAAAAAACCGCCCTACAGCTGACCTGGTCTTTGCCCCCACACTCGCCTTGACCGGAATTTTTCCGAGGACTTACATCTAAAGCGCGCCATGATCACCGCGGCCACCTGCTCACGGCTTACGTGGATCCCTTCGCCCGCGCCTGGCACGGAAGCGCGCCGAAGCGCCCTCCCCTGGACTTGCAACCACAGACCTGTAGGACGGTCGCTTAGATTTTAGCAGGATTCCCCGCAATTTGCAACGAAAATTGCCCCCTCCTGTATTGGCACAGCCCCGTCAGTACCGGGCGGCGAACGCGAAAAACAACACATCCGCCGGTCCCGCCGGCTCCAATGCCCGCCGGCACTCCAGAGCCGTGCTTCCCGTGGTGAAGAAATCATCCAGCAGCAGCACACGCCGTCCCTGGATCCGCTGACAGTCCGCTGCTTGCCCCAGGGCGATGCTCCCACGGATGTTGGCGGCCCGCTCCGCGGGAGAAAGTCCCCGCATAGGCCGGGTGTTTCTTGTGCGCACAAGGGCTCCGGGAACAAAGTCCTTCTCCATGGTTTTTCCCAGATGCCTGCCGATAAGGACCGTCTGGTTGAATCCTCTTTCCCGCTCTTTTTGCAGATTCATGGGCACCGGTACGATCACGTCGAATGCTGTACCATAAAGACCGGCTGCCTCCTGCAGCCGGTCTGCCATCATCGCCGCAATATCCCGGGCGATATATTTTTTATTATTATACTTCAGTGAAAAAATCAGTGTTCTCTCATAGATCCCATATTCCGCGCACCGCATCATAGGCAGACCCTTGCGGATCGCAGGCGCGCTGTGATCCCAGCGGATGTGGCGGATGCAATGGTCGCAGAGATTATAGGTTCTCGAACTGTCAATAATATTCCCGCAGCAGATGCAGTACAGCGACGGCGGATACAGAAGATCCAGCGCCGCGTCCGCTAGTTTTCTGACATTCATCGTTTTCATGCAACCCCCTGCTGATATGTTTCTTGTTCGGAATTATAGCACGCTTCACAAGGGTGTCAATATTTGCCATGCAAATATTTTGCTTATATGCCATTCGTATAACAATTATCTTTCATTTCAATGAGAATTATTTTTGTTTTTCAACTTTCGTTTCCCTTTTTGGCTGCTGTCACTCTATCAAGCAGCAATCGAATTTACCTCCGGTGCCAAGCAAATTAATAGATTGCATCGGCGCGTCGCTTTAAAATAGTTATAAAAATCAGAAAGTTAATACTGGAAATAAGGAGGAAGTTCATGAATTCTTTAGAACGCGTTACGCTGGCGCTGCAGCATAAGGAACCGGATCACGTTCCCGTGTATCCGCTGATCAACAGTGTCTCCCGGAAAACGATGGGAATCAATTACCAGGAATGGTCGGAAGATCCTGAGAAATGCGCAGAATCCATCATCCGCGCCACCAAGGAGATCGGCGTGGACGTCATCTGCACACTCGTCGACCTCTCCGTGGAGGCCGCGGACTGGGGACAGAAAATCGAGTGGATCGGCGATACGGCAGCCCATCCGCTGATGGATGACCGCCTGATAAAAACCGTCGAAGATTACAATAAAATAGAACCCATCGACCCGGCAAAGACCCGCCGGATGGGCGATGCGATCCGCCTGACCCAGATACTTGCCGACCGGGAAGGGAAAGAATATCCCATCGTCGCGTTCATCTTCGGTCCTCTGGGAATCCTGAGCATGATGCGGGGTCAGGAGCAGATGTTCATGGACATGATCCGCTCGCCGAAAGCGCTCCATCCTGCGCTGCGGGCCATCACCGATACGCTGAAGCTCTTTATCAAAGCCTCGGTTGAGGCGGGAGCACACGCAATTATGTTTGATACACTGTACGCATCCCGCACCATTCTTTCGCCTAAAATGTGGCAGAACTTCGAAGGCGAATATATAGAAGAGCTGAGCAATTACGTCAGAGAATGCGGCGCCATGGTCATGCTCCACAACTGCGGCGACGGGATCTACTTCAAAGAACAGATCGAGAGAATGGATCCGGTCCTCCTTTCTTACTGCCACCTGCCGCCGGACTGCGCCACGGATGAAGAACTGAAAGAAAAATACGGCGACCGGGTCACCCTTTGCGGCATGATCGATCCGGGCTTTGTTTACGCGAGCGACGAAGAAACGCTGCGAGCCGAATGCCGCAGACAGATCGACGCCTATAAGAAAGACGGAGGCTTCATCCTTGCCACAGGCTGCGAATACCCCGCGTCCCTGGATTTCACAAAGGCAAAGATCATGGTGGAAGAAGCCTGCACCTACGGAAAATACTGATACCCTGATGCTATAAAATAATGGGGCGCCTCGAAAGGTCAGGCAGACCTTCCGAAGCGCCCTGTTTTTCTCACTCGCTTTTATCAATCACTGAAATTCCGTCATCTGAAACTGTGCCCGCGATTTCAGTTCTCCCAGCCGCTGATCTCCGCCAGCGCTTCGTGGATCGCTTTTACATTTTCCAGCTTAGTGTCTGTAGGCAGCTCGCAGCCCGGCATGAACATGGCCCGATAACCTTTTGATTTCTCTGCCACATCAAGGATCGCCTGCTTCGTGTGCTGCGCGTCGCACTCATACACGTCGGCAACCGGATTGATATTTCCGTTTAATACGGCACGTCCGTCCACATCTTTCAGTGCCTGGACGAAATCTGTCTGACAGTCCACATCGATAACTGCCGCGCCGCATTCGCAGGAAATGGGAAGAATCTTCTGGGTGTTGCCGCACATATGGAGCCTTGCGCCGATCCCGTTATCCTTCATTGCCTGAAAAATCTTCTTATGCAGGGGCAGGATGTGTTTACGGTAATACGCCGGTCCCATCAGGGATGCCGTCGGATCCGCGACATACATGTATTTCGCCCCGACAGCCGCAAGCTCATGAATATAATCCAGCGTTGTTTCCGTGATTTTCTCCAGCAGTTCATCCACAGCCTCCGGCTCCTTTACGGAATCGATCATGATCTCCGAAACGCCTCTGACATTCCCCGCCACAGACATGGGGCCGACAGCCAGCGTCATGGGATAAATTTCCGGTTCCTTCTTCAGAACGTATTCTGTGGCATCCACGAGTTCGCCGAGACGGGGGATGTCGCTGACCTTTCTGACGTTCAGGTCAGAAACCTTATGAATATCGTCGATGGCCGGTTTCTTCACCGTGGGCAGCTGGTGCTCCGGGAACAGGATCTCTGAACCATATCCTTCCGCTTCCCGGCAGAGATCGGAGGCGATCTGGACGAAATCCAGTGAAAGGTCATGGGCCGCTTCTATGGCTGAATCCGCCATCTTCCTGGCGTCCTTCGAATAAACTTCCAAATTGATTCCTGTATATTGCGTTACTACACTGCCGACGATAGTCAGGTTGGGCAGAATATCCGTCTTTCCGCCGCTGTAAAATGTATCGAGCCGTTCCTTTGCGTTCATCATGTACCTCATTTCTTTTGCCGTTCAATGATGTCAACTACATTCTGTTATAATTTTCTATCAGTTTTCCAAGCAAAACAATGAATATGAACGGGTGAAATGATAATATATTCAGATTTTTTCGTACAAGATTCCGGGGAGTTCATATCCGTTTCCGCGCAATACAAAAAATGTTTGAAATGTTGAGACGATTTTCAGACGGCATTATTCCGATTTATCCTCATTTCCGGGATTATCAAACGCCATCATATCAGAGAGCCTGTATTTCAGCCCTGAAAAGCGAAGGCTGGTCCGGTCGTTCTGTATCATGGCAGCGAGCCTCTCAGGAACCCCGACGAGCACAACCGCCTGCTTCCCCCTGGTCACTGCCGTGTAGAGGAGATTCCGGGTGGCGAGCATGGGCGGGAACCAGGATACAGGCATGACAACAACAGGGAATTCTGATCCCTGACTCTTATGGACGGTAACAGCATAAGCCAGTTCCAGCTCATCCAGCTGGCTGAACTCATACTGGCAGTACCGGTCATCATAGCGAACCGTGAGCTTTGCATTCTCCGTGTCGATGCCGACGATAAATCCCATATCGCCGTTGAACACACCGCTGCCGGTCTCGGACCGACCGGGCGCTTTCCATTCCATTTCATAATTGTTTCGGATCTGCATGACCTTATCCCCGGCTCGAAAGACTTTGTCCCCGAAGGACTTCTCCGGTTTGACCTCGTCTTCGGACAGCAGCTCCTCTTCTTCCCCTGTCAGCCGCTGCAGCGCGCCGGCTCCTCTGGGCGGGTTAAACGCATCCTGGAGTTTCCTGTTCAGCTCTGCTGTGCCCACAGGTCCCTTGCGGGTCGGGGACAGCACCTGGATGTCAGACAGCGGATCCAGGTCACTGTAATATGCCGGCAGACGGCGGGTCACCAGATCGACGATCAGTTCCTGCATTTTCTGCTCACTGCGCCGTTCCATAAAGAAAAAGTCTGTGTCTTTCCCGTTGAGCGTCGGAAATTCACCGTGATTGATGCGGTGAGCGTTGACTACGATCATGCTCTCCTGGGCCTGGCGGTAGATTTCTGTCAGCCGGCTCGTCGTGACGAATCCGCTTTCTATCAGATCCATCAGCACATTTCCCGCACCCACAGAGGGAAGCTGATCGCTGTCACCCACCAAAATGAGACGAGTTCCCGGGCGCATGGCCGATACCAGCCCTTCCATGAGGAGGAGATCGATCATGGATGCTTCGTCTACGATGACGACGTCCGTATCCAGCGGCTCCTCCGCCGTCTTGCCGAAACGCATTTCTGAAGTTTCTTCATCGAAATAATATTCCAGCAGCCTGTGGATGGTCGACGCATAATGACCAGAAGTCTCCGTTATACGCTTGGCTGCCCGGCCTGTGGGAGCAGCGATGGAAACGCGAAAGTCGCTTTCCTCAAAAATACTGATCAGCGTATTGATAATGGTCGTCTTTCCGGTGCCCGGGCCGCCGGTGATCACAGAGACACCGCTGTCCGCAGACCGGCATACCGCTTCTTTCTGCCCCGGGGACAGATGAATATCTGTCGCATCTTCTGTCATGAGGATGCAGCTCGCCATATCAGCTGCCAGCGGGCGGATCTCTGCCTCGCGCAGCGCCCTGAGGCAGCGGCAGACCTTCTGCTCTGCCTGATAATATACAAAGAGATAGACCACATCCTGTCCATTGATCCGGTCGATCTGTACATCGCCCTCAAAGGCCATCTGAACCAGCTCCCCGTTTATCTGCTCCCGGGTCAGGTCCAGGAGCATGGCGACTCTCTCACACATGTCCTCTCTTGGAATGTAGGTGCTCCCATCACTGGATATATACTGGAGCAGATATAAAATTCCGCTGGAGATGCGGTATGGACTGTCTGCCGGGATGCCGATCTTCCGGGCAATTTCGTCCGCCCGCCGAAATCCGATGCCCCGCACTTCCTCCACCAGGCGGTACGGATTCTCCATGATAACCGCAGGGGCTGCGGACCCGTATGCCTGATACAGCTTAACGGACTGGGAGGAGCTGATCCCAAATTCCTCCAGAGCCATGGCGACCCGGGCAAAGTCACGATGAGCATTGAAAGACTCAGAAATTGCCTTCGCCTTTTTCTTTCCGATGCCGGGAACCTCCTGAAGCCTCTCCGGCTCTGATTCCATGATGTTCAGCGTATCTTTACCAAAATGACCGACAACAGCGGCAGCCATTTTCGGCCCGATGCCCGAAACAACGCCGGAAGACAGGAAGGACAGAATCCCCCTCTCAGAAGAAGGCATGATCTCCATGGCTTCCGTGAACGCAAACTGCTCGCCGAACCGGGGATGGACCTTCATTTCTCCCTTCAGCTCAAAAAAGGTACCGGCAGCGGCGGAAGGCAGAACGCCGACGATCGTCAGCAGCTCCTCCTCCGTTTCCATTTCCGCTACCGTGTACCCATTTTCTTCGTTATGAAAGATTATGTCAGTCAGCACTCCCTGCTTCCGTTCCATATGCTCTCTTTCCTGACCGGCACAGTCTCCGCATGTGACGTTTCCATGCACCGGTTTACATGCATGCTGCTAACGCAGCCACTTGACATAGCGGCTCCGCGCTTTCCACTTGTTTTTGCTGTAAGTCTTAGCCATCTTCAGCAGATACTCCGCCTTGTTGTTCCTGGGATCCTGATGCACCTTGGCAATGACCAGTGTCAGCAGGTGATGAGCCTGCTCCGGATCGTCCGTGATTCCCTCATCCATGATGTCCTGCTCATCGATCACCAGATCCTCCAGGAAAACCGGCTCATTCATGTTGCGGATCTCCTTCATGATCTCATTGCGGGCGGTGATCTTGGTCAGGGGCTGGTCATATATAATACGCTGCGCCTTGGCCAGGTTGTGCAGATATTCATACTTCTCGTAGCCGTTCTCGAAGATATACCGCTTCAGTTCCACCGCGTTGGCAAGGAATGTGATCGTGACGATCTCCTTCATCGCCCAGACCAGGTGCTGGTGGGTATCTGCATCGTAATTCATGTATTCTATCGCCTGCAGGCCCCGCTTTTCCTCCAGCGTTGTATAGAGAAGGCCCAGCCGGCGCAGCCGGAGGGGCATGGTCTCATCAATTTTCTCACAGAGTTCCACAAACCGGGTCATCTCTCCCGAAGACATATGGGACGAAACATCCTCGCCAAAGACCACTGCCATAAGACCGGAATCCGCCATCATATTCAGCGCCTTACCTGTATGGTCACCGGTCAGCACAAGCTCCAGCTCATTTCTGATCGGGCCCTTGGGGCTGGTCTGCAGTTTTCGCCAGTTGTGAAGGGTCGCCTTATGTACCTTCTTATCCAGGTCGAAACCCAGATCCGAGACATACCGCATTGCCTGCATCATGCGGATCGGCTCCTGAGCGAAAAGCTCTTCCGGATCGCCAATCGTCCGGAGCATCCGGCTGCGGATATCATCTACGCCGTGATACGGATCTACAAGAGCCCGTTCCGGACTGTCAGCAACGGCGGCAATCGTGAATCCGTGG
The DNA here is from genome assembly GCA_900315125.1 of uncultured Eubacteriales bacterium. Taxonomy (GTDB): domain Bacteria; phylum Bacillota; class Clostridia; order Peptostreptococcales; family Anaerovoracaceae; genus Aminicella. Next base: position 25,260 of record OMXT01000008.1, on the reverse strand, counting down.
GTGCTCAATTCCTCTTCTATCGTGCCATCCATCGATGTGATGTCACACATGGAGCCCACAAGCTCTGTCTCGCCCTCCTCGTCCTCTTCTTCTCTTGTAAAATCCAAGCGCACGATACCGTTAGCCCTGTCAATCAGCTTGCCCTCCGGCAGCAGCTCAAGGATCCTATCCGTATCTGCAGCAGTCACCAGGTCCCAGTCCACCGGCGTCTCGCCGCTGACGAACCGTATGATACAGTCTCCGACCGCATAGGTCTCATATCCTGATTTCTCCAGTGTCTGAAGTGCCTTAAGCACATCTCTGTCAAATTTCAGCAAAACATCCCCCTCCGTTCCGCTCAGAATGTCGGCTTGTATAATCTCCGGTTGTCCAGTGTCCAGACCCGGTCAGAAAATTCCCCGGGCTGTGTTGTCGCCAGCGCGTCGTACATATCAAACATCCGGGCGTCGAGAATATCCAGATAATGGAGCACCTCTGCCTCAGGGAACAAAGGCTTCTTTGGGCTTCCGTACTCCGGTTCGTAATGATGGGACACGATCATATGCTCCATCATGATCGCCTTTTCCCTCGGAAAATTCAGCTCCGCCGTCAGCTGGTCCAGATACCTTGCACCCATGACGATATGCCCCAGCATCTGTCCCTCCATGGAATAGCCCGGAGAAACGCCGTTCTGATCCGAAAGGATCTCGTGGATCTTCTCTATATCATGGCATATCACGCCGGCGCAGACCAGATCTTTATTAAGATCCGTATAGACGCCGCATACGGCAAGACCGTTCATGAGCATGCGCTTGGTATGGTAGAGCAGACCGCCGTATTCCGCATGATGATTGCGGGATGCTGCGGGATAATACATGAGCTGTTCTCTGTTATCCGTCAGGACCCGAAGACAGAGCGCTCTGAGATCCCCGTCCTGCATGGCATCTGCCACACCGTAAATGTAATCGTACATGTCCTGAGGCTTCTCCGGGGCGGACTTGACAAAGTCCATGACAGACAGACCGTCCTCAGGAACCGCCGGGCGTATCCTCATTATGCGGAGCTGGATCTGATTCTGCCAGTCTGTGACGGTCGCCTTGACCTTGACAAGATCCCCCGGCTTGATCTGGCTGAGGGACTGCACCTCCGATTCCTGGACATCCCATTTCTTGGAGTTTACCTCTCCTGTCTTATCAGCGAGAAGAATATCCAAATAATTTTTCCGGTTGGATCCCACCTTGATCCCGCTGGATCTTACCATGAAAAAGTCTATAATGCTGTCATTTCTCTTCAGGTCCTTAACATATAATTGTTTCAAAATTATTCCTTTCCATTCCAGCAATAGGTGCAGAGCTTACAGGGATCTACACCGGTCGCCTGAATCAGGTCATCAAGACGCTGGTATGCCAGTGTGGTGAAATCCAGGCGCTTGCGGATATCTTCCACCATCTCGCAGTAATTCCGGCTGTCCGGATCTGCGTAATCCGCCAGCACCTCAGGCTTGACATCCTCTCCCTCTCTGTCCCGGATCACCCTGCGGGTAATGTAATCATATTCCGAACGGGAACGGGAGAAATTGATATATTTACATCCGTACATCAGCGGCGGACAGGCAGGACGTACATGGACCTCTTCTGCCCCGTTGTCATAGAGATACTGGACTGTCTGGGAAAGCTGTGTTCCCCTTACGATAGAATCATCGATGAGTATCATGCTGTTCCCCTTGATGAGTTCCCGGACAGGGATCAGCTTCATGTGGGCGATCAGTTCCCTCTGGCTCTGGCGCGTGGGCATGAAGGAACGGGGCCAGGTCGGTGTGTATTTAATAAACGGACGGGCATACCGTATGCCGGACTCATTGGAATATCCGATGGCATGGGCGATCCCGCTGTCAGGCACTCCTGCGACGATGTCTGCTGTAGAACTGTCCCGTCTGGCCAGCATGCACCCACACTTGTAACGCATATCCTCTACGTTGACTCCTTCATAGGAAGAAGTCGGATACCCGTAGTAAACCCACAGGAATGTGCATATCCTCATTTCCTCTCCCGGCGGATTGAGTACCTCATAGCCCTCCGATGTAAAGTGCACGATCTCTCCCGGTCCCAGTTCATGGGCAAACTCATATCCCAGGTTGATATACGCAGATGTCTCGAAGGTCGCGCAGTAGGCTCCTTCCTTCTTTCCGATAATGCAGGGCGTACGGCCGTATTTATCCCGCATGGCGTATATACCGTCAGACGTAAGCAGCAGCATGGTCAGTGATCCGTCTACTACATCCTGAACATGTTTCAGACCGTCTACGATATTGCCCGCCTGGTCCAGAATAACGCCGACGAGCTCCGTCTCATTGATGCGGCTGCCGCTCATCTCCATAAAATGAGTGTTGCCTCTCTCATAGGCTCTCTTGACCAGTTCCTCCGCATTATTGATCCGTCCGACAGTCGTCAGAGCGTAACTGCCGTGATGGGAACGCACAAGCAGCGGCTGGGGATCCATATCGGAGATGCATCCGATCCCCATGGTACCCTCCAGTTCATCCAGTTCCGGATCGAACTTCGTCCGGAAGGGAGAATTCTCTATGTTATGTATGGAACGGTGGAAACCGTCCTTCCCATACACAGCCATACCTCCCCTTCTCGTTCCAAGGTGAGAATGATAGTCTATTCCAAAAAATAAGTCGTTCGTACAGCTCGTTTCCGAAGCTACGCCAAAAAATCCTCCCATGTTCCTCTCCTTACTGCCTATTGATAGCCGCGGCTGTTCTTTCTCTGTCGCAGGAAATTATTATACCATAAATCAGTAAATCAGTCATCAGCAATGAGAAAATCTACTCCTGGTCCTCAGGCATATACCACCAGGAATGGAATCCCCTGAGGTGTGTGAGGGCGCCGGGCGGCATCTGCCGCAGCGCGTTGCTGACATTAAGGAAATCACCGCCGCTCATGGACAAAGACACGGCGCCCATGGTTCCCAGGACAGTCAGGCCCAGGTCAGACAGAAAGATCAACATCGGAACAAGGCCGAATACAATATTAGGCAGCAGGGACATGAAAACAAAGCGCCTCCTGCTCATAGACTCCGGACCCGTAACGAACAGCATGCCCTGCCGTAGATCAGTATATATGTAAACGTCCTGCCGAAAGCAGACCGCGTGCAGAAACTCGTGGGGCAGCGCCATGGCGAATGCCAGTAATATTCCCCATCCGCTGACCGCCTGGATCCCCCCTCCCAGTACCAGAAGCAGTATTGCTGCAGGCATACACGCAGCCATGGACCATGCTGCCGCTGCCCTTACCAGTTCACCCTGCGTCTCTGGTTCAGAAAAAGGCGTATCGCCCGGCATGACGTTGCCCTTGGGAAGGGAATCCATATCACCGTTAAATTTACCTCTGTAATGGATGCGCATCCTAATCTCCTACCCCCTGAACAAAAATGATCAAAACGGAGAACTACCGGTCCGGTGTACAGCTATTTTCCCACGGACTGAACCGGAAATCAAGAGTTAGAAACAAACGTTCACAAACGTTCACTTAACGGCAGAAGACAGCAGAAAACGGCAGAAAACGGCGCCGCAGCGCACAGAATGGCAGAAATTTTACCATACAACATCCAGTATATGGAGACACGCTGCCCGCCAGAGAACGCCGGATCACAGTCGGTCAGGTTTTTGCTGTAAAAAAAGAGCCCGGGCAAGAGTCCGGACTCCAATCATTCTTTATTACTTATTTAAGGCAGTCTGCCAGCGCCTCCAGGAACTTCTCGCAGTCCTCCGGATAGATCTCGCCCATGTTGGCTACCTGGAACATGTTCATGTCATAGAACTTGCCCTTGCCCGCATATACGGTGTAGTCTTTCGCGGCCATCTTGGCCAGGAACTCCTCCAGATCCACGCCGTCCGGCAGGAATACGGATGTTACCGTGTTCGCCATCTGCTCATCCTTCAGCAGGAACTTGAGACCCAGCTTGCGCATGCCGTCTCTCAGGATCTTAGCGCATTCCTGATATCTTGCGATCCTGTGATCCAGACCCTCGTCCAGGATATTGCCCATAGCCTTGTCCAGCGCCCAGAACAGTGTTACGTTCGGGGTGTTCGGCGTCTGGTTGCAGTCAACAGCCTTCTGATAATGACGTGCCAGGTTCAGGTAAACATTCCTGCCCATTTCCGGCGTCAGCTTGTCTGCCGCTTCCTTCTTGAAGCACACATATGCACTTCCGGGATAAGCGCCGATGCACTTGCCGCCTACGGATGTGGCATAGGTGATGTGGTTGTCCGCTACATCGATGTTCTGGCCGCCTGCAGCAGATACGCAGTCTACGTGCAGCTGCATGTTGTACTTGGCTGCGATCTTGCCGATCGCGGGGATCGGGTTGATCATGCATGTAGATGTCTCATGGAATACAACGCTGATCATCTTAGCATCCTGATTGGCAGCAACTGCCTTCTCCACCGCGTCCAGATCGATCTCCTCCGCCCACTCGAAGGAGCAGTCAACATAAGGGATCTTGTACTGGTCATAGATCTGCTTCAGACGATTTCCGAACTCGCCGTTTCTGATCAGGATTGCTTTTTCACCATCATTAAAAACGGAAGAAATGACTGTTTCGTTTGCTGATGTTCCGGAACCGGATACGACTACCGCCGCATAGCTGTCATCTGCGTTGAAAATCTTCAGGATCTTCTCCTGGAGCCCGGCATACATTGCCTCAAACTCCTTGCTTCTGTGGCAGATGTCTGGATGCAGCAATGACTGTCTGACATCATCACTTGTCATTACAGGACCCGGACTGAAAAGCATCATTTTTCCCATTGTAATATACCTCCTAATTACAACTCCATATATAAATAATAGTGTTAGCAATACTGATCAGCTGCGCAGAGGTTCCGGACCGGAGGACAGATTATTCTTCTACCCATCCTTTGGAACGTTCCACCGCCTTATGCCATTTATAGAGAAGGGATTCTCTTTCTTCAGCCCTCATCTTAGGCTCGAATGTCTTCTCCAGTTTCCAGTTGGCGCTGATATCATCCAGTGAAGTGAAATCGCCGATGGCCAGAGCCGCAAGATATGCCGCGCCCAGAGGCGTCGTATCGTGAATGACCGGAATATCCACGGGGATACCGAGGATATCCGACTGGAACTGCATGAGGAAGTTGTTTGCCACGGCGCCGCCGTCCGCTCTCAGCCGCGTAATAGGAATATTCGCGTCGAGACGCATGACATCCAGATTGTCCTTGACCTGGTAGGCTGTAGCCTCAAGACATGCCCGGACGATCTGTTCCTGGGTCGTACCGCCGGTTATGCCGATGATCGTCCCTCTTGCGTAAGAATCCCAGTGAGGCGCAGCAAGTCCGGTGAACGCCGGTACGAAATACACATCGCCGTTTCCTCCTGCCGCGACTGCCATTGCTTCTGTTTCAGAAGCGTCCTTTATTATCTTAAGACCGTCCCTAAGCCACTGTGTAGCTGCGCCGGTCACATAAACACCGCCGTCCAGGGCATAGGTCATTCTGCCGTTCAGGCCCCAGGCTACGGTCGTCAGTATTCCGTTATTCGAGTAGATCGGCTGCGCGCCTGTATTCATGAGCATGAAGCAGCCCGTACCGTAGGTGCATTTTATCATACCCTCTTCATAGCAGGCCTGGCCGAAAAGCGCAGCCTGCTGATCCACTGCGGACCCTCCGATGGGAATAGTCGCGCCGAAGAAATCCAGCGGATCCGTCGTGCCGTAGATCTGGGAGCTGTCGCAGATCTCTGCCAGCATGCACCTGGGGATATCCAGCATGTCAAGGATATCCTGATCCCACTGGCCTGTATGTATATTCATAAGCATGGTGCGGCTCGCCGTGGTCACGTCAGTGACAAAGACCCGACCGTGCGTTAATTTCCAGATGATCCAGCTGTCCAGTGTGCCGGCAAGTATATCACCCTGCTCTGCCCGCTCCCGGACGCCCGGAACATAATCCATGATCCATTTGATTTTGGTTGCCGAGAAATAAGCGTCGATCATCAGCCCGGTCCGTTCTCTGACCATGTTGCCGTACTCAGCAGCAATAGAGTCAGCGTAGCGGGCTGTTCGGCGGTCCTGCCAGACGATCGCCGGATGTACAGGGATCCCTGTGTTCTTATCCCAGAGCACGACGGTCTCACCCTGATTGTCTACGCCCATGGCCCGCAGATCTGTCGGCTTGATGCCTGCATCATTACAGGCGGCATTGACCGCATATAAAATGCTGTCCCATATTTCCAGCGCATCATGTTCTACCCATCCTGACTGGGGATAATGCTGCGTCAGTTCCTTATATCCCCGTCCAACCTGGTTCCAGTTCTGATCCAGTACGAGTGCGGTAGTGCCCGTCGTACCGTTATCCAGACCCAGATAATATTTGCCTTCCATAACTTCCCCTTTCCAGAACGCGATCCGTTCCTTCTATCTATCATGTGGGCATTTCTGCCATATTACTCGAATTCCGGAATGTCGTCATACTCTATGACGTTGAATCCTCTCTTGCGCAGCGCGCCGGAGGAGCACTGGAATACATTGTTGTACGCCCGGTTCATATGTGCATGGTCGTAATATCCGCAGTCCATGGCAATTTCCAGCAGGGAAGAACGGTTCCTTCTGTCGAAGAGGGTATGCAGGGAATTCTGGATCCGCAGAATGCCTGCGAACGTCTTGGGCGAAAGGCCGATGCAGCGCTCGAATAGCTTGCCCAGGTACCGTTCCGAAAATCCCGTGCGGCGGGCAAGTTCAGATATGCGGATGTTCCCATGCACCCGTTCCATTTCCTTGACACAGAAGCGGATCAGATAGTCTGTCTCATGATCCGTCTGGTGCGCCTTCAGTATTCTGGACATCAGAAGCGCCTTCCACTGGAGAGAGATATCTCTGCCCATGATCTCTATGATCTCATCACCGCCGGAGATGACCTCCGATATCGGTTTGGATGAATTGGTCAGTTCATTGATATCGCATTCCACGAAAGCCTTGCAGCTGCCGGGGACAAACTTGAATGCAAGGTAACTCTCCCCCGGCTTAATAAGAAGTTTGTGAAGTGTTGTCACCGGACCATAGATCCTGCCGGTAGACTCCCTTCTGCGGAAGCAGAACACCATGTTGACACATCCGTCAGGGATCACCGGGTAGTTGATCGGTTCTCTTGTTCTGCAGCTCAGTTCCGTTATGCTGCAGAGGGACTCAAACAGCGGGTATCCGCTGTCGATTTCTTCTTCATTGCGTCTGACGCCGAACGGAACATTTACATAGGGACGATATCTCTCGTCCAAATTGTGCGCCAGTACCTGTTTCTTGCTGATTATCTGTGACATAATTTCTGCCGTTATTCCTTTTCACTACTGTGGGTGTTATCTTCATCAATCTCTTGAGCAGATATGTATCCGCTCACTGCATAGCATATGCATATTGCATAATATGTATATTTTTAACCATGCCTGAGATCACGTCTTACCTTTCGTCAAATGACGTTCCACGATTTACTATAATTGTGTTAAATACCGTAACTTTTATCCTTATATTTTTATTATATATAATCCTCACAGCATTTTTGGCATATTTCGGCACATTTTGCTTCTTCGAACAAACATTGAAATTACTTTTATTTCGGCATTTTCCGCCTTCTGTTTTTTCTCTTTTTTACTAAGCGCCAAATCTAATATCCATTATAATAAAAATTAATATCATAATTTGTTGCACTGAAACAAATTATTGCTTATTTTACACGGCTGTTTTATGCAGTTCAATTTGTCTATTTTATTTTTTAGGGATATATATTCATTCAGCCGAATGAACAAAAGGGGGAACTGATTATGCAGGCACTGATGGGGATGAGTGTAAACCAGATGGTGATCATTCTGCCTTCCGCTTTGGTTGCCATGTATCTGGTTTTATCTCTCCAGAAATATCTTTCGAACCGGCCCGGCCGTATCCCGGGACTCATGCTTCCCGTGGGATGTTTCATCGCAGCAACCGTTCTGGCGGTACGTCCCCTTATTCTTGCGGACCCTGGCGAATATAACGGACTTGGGATCTTCTGCCTTCGCATGTGGCTGACATTTAACATTCCGACTATTTTATTTGCATTCCAATATATCAGACAGAAGAAAGTCAACGCCGCCCTCCAGCATGCAATGTCGGATCAGAACGAATCTGGGACAGAACCCCAGTAACGCCTTACGCTGTTAATATTTATACACACCGACTTGATGGGTTATAAAAATGCAAACATTGTCAATTTTATATATTTAGTATATAATATTTAATATATTATACATATTAACCAGATAGGAGCGGGTAGTATTCCCGTTTTTATAGAGTTATTATTTATTAAAGAGACCGTTATCACTCCATTATCTTATGAGTTTTGAAAGGAAGGTATCAATCTCTATGGATAACAAGACAAATGCACAATCCCAGTCACTGAACAGAACACTGGGATTGGCAGAATGCGTCACGATCACAGCGGGAGCTGTAATCGGCGTAGGTCTGTTCACCGTCGGTTCACAGATCGTCGGACTGATGGGAGGCACCGTAATCATTGCCTCACTGATTTCATTCGTACTTATTCTTTTCCCCTGCGCCATGTACGGTGAAATGGGAGCTGCGCTTCCTCTTGCCGGCGGAACATATTCCTTCGCCAAGAGGGCGATCAACTACCCGGTCGCTGTATTCGAGAGCTGGAACTACACGCTGGCTCAGGTCGGTATCGGAGCATCCGAGTCCATGGCATTCTCCAACTACTTCGTTCGTCTGCTGAATGCCTGCGGAGCCAAGGTTCCCACATCGGACAATGACTATTCTCTCATCGACCTGTTCCAGGGCAATGTAGACATGAGCCTGTTTATGTGGAAGGTCGTTCCTGCCATCGCGCTGTTCGTCCTCTTCACATTCATCTCCTACAGAGGTATCGAGATGAACGGAAAGACACAGAACTTCTTCATGTTCTTCTTCTGGGCATGCTCCCTCGTATGGTTCGCAACCGTACTTGCCAAGGCAGACTTCTCCAGCGTAACCACACTGGTTGCCGGCGTCGGTATCCCGCCGCAGGTCAATGCATTCGCACAGGCTGTACTGCTCGTGCTGTGGTGCTTCTTCGGATTTGAGACAATCGTAGGTATGGGTTCTGAGGTCAAGTTCCCCCAGATCACTCTTCCCCGCGCTCTGCTGATTTCACCGTTCTGCGTACTGGCTGTTAACCTGCTGTTCCAGTGGTTCCTGTGCGCACTGACTCCTTCGGAGCACATTCCTGACCTGTACACTTCCGCAGCACCTTATGCCGCTGCCATGAACTATGCAGGCATCGTAGGACTGCCTCTGATCATCCTGTGCCTGGGCATCACCCTCGGCGGAGACTTCTCCACCATGAACCCCTGCATCGCAGGACCTGCCCGTTACATGTACATTATGGCTGAAGACGGAAACTTCCCGAAGTACTTCGGAAAGGTCCACCCGAAGTACAAGAGCCCCCACAGAGCCGTTGTTCTCTGCGGAGTTCTGGGCATCTTCTTCATCCTGTCCGGATCCATCAAGATCGTCGCTATGATGTGCTCCTACAACCAGATTCAGTGCTACATCATCGGATATCTCAGCTTCCTGATGCTGCGCAAGAAGGAACCGGATCTTCCGAGACCGTTCCGCTGCCCGGCAGGCACATTCGGCGCGTGGTTCAGCATCATCGCCTACGCAGTCCTGCTTGTACTTGCTTATGACCCTGTTGCCATCTGGTACAACATCATTTGGGACGTTCTGGCTATCGCTTACTACTTCTTCTATGTACGCAAGCGCCCGATCCCTCAGGAGGCTATTGACGTCGAGGCACTGGCCCTCGCAACCCAGGAGCCTACTGCTGAAGAGAAGGCTAAGCTGGACAAGGAATACAAATATTGGAGAATCGGCAGCTACGGATTCGCCATCATCGCCATCGCACTGTTTGCTTTCTCCTGGATCCTTAAGTAATAAAGTGTATCGGAAATACTGTAATGCAGTCGACTGAACAGGAGGTCATGATGAAAAAGTGGTTTTGGAGAATCGTATTTCTCTTTCTGATTATCGTGGCCATCTTCGGAACCGCAGCCTACGTCATGCAGGAGGCTTTCCATCAGCCCATCACCTTTAAGGAATTCTTCGAGATGATCGGCAGTCGCTGACCGGAGAGGCCATTACAGAAAGATAAATATGACTCTTACAGAGGGGCAGCTTTCGCGGCTGCCCTTTTTTTAGAACAAAGCCCTGACCGGCACATTTTCGGAAACAGGGCAGAGAGGTCTTTGTTATGGATAAAAGAATAATTTCAGCGGCACTGACAGGCAACTGGGGCGACAAAAGCAAGAACCCTGCCCTTCCTATGACGCCGGAGGAGATCGCGGACTCCGCATATGAAGCATATCAGGCAGGAGCCGCCATGGTCCACATTCATATGCGCGACGAAGAGGGACATCCTACCATGCGGGTGGATCTTTTTGAAAAAACGATCCGCCTCATCCAGGAAAAATGCGATGTGATCATTAACATGACGTCCTCTGGCGGTCACTCCCTGGACGGCATGGCGCCCGATGAAACAAGAATGCTTCCATTTAAGAAGCTCAAGCCGGAAATGGGTTCCTATGACTGCGGAACGATGAACTGGCTGCACCAGACAATTTTCGAAAACAATCCCCAGTTCCTCGAGAATCTCGGACACCTATATCAGGATGTGGGAACCAAGCCGGAAATCGAGATCTTCGATATCGGCATGCTGGACACGGCAAAATACTACATAAAAAAGGGCGTGCTGAAACCACCCTGCCATTTCCAGTTTATCATGGGCGCTCCAGGGGGCATGGCAGGAACCGTCAGCAACCTGGCATACATCCAGAGCCAGCTCCCAGAAGGATCTACATGGTCCGCCAGCGGTCTGAGCAAAAACCACATACCCATCATGCTCGCAGCACTGGCGCTTGGCGGCCACGTCCGGGTCGGCCTTGAAGATAATCTTTATTATGCCCACGGTATCCTGGCAGATTCCAACGCCCAGCTCGTTGCCCGTGCAGCGGATGTAATCCGGTCGGCAGGCATGGAGCCGGCGACGCCGGAGGAAGCGCGGGAGATCCTGAGCCTGAAATAAACCCTGATTGACGAACCGAGGCGGTCCTCTTACGGGAGCCGCCTTTTTATGTTGCCTGGAAGTTCATTTCCTCTATATATTTTTTCTGGAAATACGGATCCTCCGAAAGCTCAGCGTGCTCCGTATTTTCTGCGATGCGGTCCGCGTCTTTCTTCGCCTGTTCCGAAAGGAGCATCATGGAGATCCCCTCTCCGGCAAGATTGCCCGGGACCCGGATCCGTTCCGCCGGCACATTCGGTATGAGCCCGATCCGCCGTGCGCTGACACTGTCAATATAACTTCCGAATGCTCCGGCAATGCAGACCTCATCCAGATCCTCCGGACTCATAGCCAGACGATGGAGAAGGGTATCTGCTCCGGCAGCGACACTTGCCTTGGCAAGCTGGATCTCACGGATATCCTTCTGTGTAACAGCGACTTCCCCTCCGATGCCGCTGTACAGCAGGAAGGAAACACGCCCCTCTTCATCTTCATCCGCACAACCCGCAAGCGCAGGAGACACACCAACGGCCAGCAGCTCCTCTTCACTTCGGATCCGTCCGGAAGAGTCCATGATCCCTGTCCGGAGCATTTCTGCCGCCGCGTCGATGATCCCGCTGCCGCAGATGCCCGCGGGCCCATCGCCGGGAGCACTCTCTTCTCCAATGATTCCCAGTTCTGCTCCGCTGCTTCCCAGCTTTACTTTCTCTATGGCGCCTTTTGCCGCACGCATGCCCTGAGATATCCCCCAGCCTTCAAATGCCGGTCCTGCCGCCGTGGAGCAGCAGATCATCCGTTCTCCGTTTCCGGCAGCGATCTCCCCGTTGGTCCCGATGTCAATATACAGCCACTTCCGCCCGCTGATGGGCAAGTCCGACGCAAGGAGACCGGCCGTAATATCCGCCCCCACATGGCCGGCAATGCCAGGCGCAGTATAGACCTGCGCGCCCGGCGCAGCGCTCAACCCAAGGGCCGAAGCCTCCCGCAAGATACTTCCTCTGTACGCGGGTTTATAGGGCGGGGTAACGAGGCATGCCGGATCTGTCCCGGTGAAGATATGGCTCATGGTGGAGTTTCCGCAGACTGTGATTCTCCGGATGTCCCGGAGATCCCCGCCGGCTGTTTCAGCCAAGCTGCGAATCGATTCGTTCAGTCCGCGCACCAGCATGCGCTGCATGTCCCTCAGCCGGTCTGCCCGGGCAGAATCAGGCCCGCCTGCGATAATATAATTGATCCGGGAGATAACATCTGCTCCCACAGAAGTCTGAGGATTCGTGAATGCCGATGCTCCCATTGATGCTCCCGTTTCCAGATCCCAGAGCATGACCGCAGCTGTCGTCGTGCCGATATCAATGGCTGCTCCGATCCCCTCCGCCTTCTCCGGTATAAACCACGCAGGCAGTGAGACGCCCCGATCCTTATGAGACATCTCCTGCCTGTTCTGCAGCAGCTCCGCTGTCATGTCTCCGGTGATTCTGGTACAGCAGGCCAGACAGATCCCGTCAGCTTTTTCCTTTTCCGTCAGAAGCCCGTTTGGATCCGCTGTTTCTACTGATCCGCTGATGATCCGGACGCGGCAGCGCCCGCAGGTGCCCCTGCCTCCGCAGGTCCCGTCAATAGGCAGACCTGCCGCGATCGCCGCATCCATGACAGTCTGCCCGGACAGCGCCCGGACAGGCCTTTGTTCCCCGATAAAAGTTACAATCATTCTTCCTCAGCAAGTGCCTCCTTCAGGCTCTCTTCAAATATTTCCAGTCCCCTTGCCGTCTGTTCCTCTGTCATGACGAGAGGCGCCAGGAACCGGATCACGTTGGATGCCGTGCCGCAGCTCTCCAGAAGCAGACCTTTCTGTATCGCACGGGCGATCAGGCGGGCAGTAAACGCCGTTGCCGGCTCTTTCGTTCCGCGGTCCAGCACAAACTCAATGCCGATCATGGCGCCGAGCCCTCTGACATCGCCGACGATCGGATATTTTTCTTTCAGTTCATTGAAACGGCCCATGACTGCTTCGCCGATATGCAGCGCCTTGCCCGCGAAGTCTTCTTTCTTCATGATGTCCATGGTCTGTATCGCCGCAGCGCAGGCAAGCGGGTTGCCGCAGAATGTGCCGCCGATCGTGCCGGAAGGCGCCGCGTCCATGATTTCAGCCCGGGCGGTGATCGCTGAGATCGGCACGCCCGCCCCCAGAGATTTGGCAGTTGTCACGATGTCCGGCGCGCAGCCTGCTTCCTTCCAGTACTCGGAAGCATAATAGCGTCCGGTACGGCAGTTGCCGCACTGCACTTCATCGGCGATAAGAAGGATACCGTTGTCATCGCAGATCTTCCTGACTGCTTTTACCCACTCTATGGGCGCCGGGATGAATCCTCCTTCACCCTGGAACGGTTCGACGATTATACATGCCACCTCGTTTGCCGGGGCGCCGTCGTCGAAAATCTCATTCAGTCCATCGACGAAATATTGAATAGCTTCTTCCTCTGTATACCCTTTAGGCGCGCGGTACAGATAGGGATAAGGCGCGCGGTAAATGCCTGCAGGGAACGGACCCATACCAAGGGCGTAGGACTTCTTCGCCGTGAGAGCCATGGTCAGGTTCGTACGGCCGTGGAACGCGCCGGAAAAGCAGATGACACTGCTGCGCCCGGTATATGCCTTGGCTATCTTGATGGCATTCTCATCGCATTCCGCGCCGGAATTGGCGAAGTATGTTTTCTTCACATCGCCCCGGCAGGGGATGGTCTCGTTCAGTTTTTCGGCCATGGTCACATAGCCGTCGTGGACAATAACATTGAATATCGTGTGGTTGAATTTCTCTGCCTGCTGCTGGACCGCCTGCACCACTTCCGGTCTCGTGTAGCCGATGTTCAGGACGCCTACGCCTCCGACCCAGTCGAGGAATATGTTGCCGTCCAGGTCCTCAAACATGGCACCGGATCCCTGTTTTATACAAATAGGATAGGTCTTGCCGCAGAGCGCCTGGGGTATGGCTGCGTCCCTTCTGTCAAGCAGCGCTTTCGATTTCGGTCCCGGGACCTGTCCGCTTACAACTTTCGGCAGTGCTTTACCCAACTCTTCCGTATTCATTTTTTCGTCCTCCATTGAATATTATAATAGAAATATAGAATAATAGAAATAAAAGTTTCCGGGCATACGGGTCTGCCCGGCTTGTCTGGCACAGCGTCAGACGAATCTGCTGTTTGTGATAATGGACTGGATCGATCTGGTATCTTACTTCAACTGTAAAGTACAAACTCAATGGGGCGGCTGCCTCATCCTGATGTAAAAGGCTGGTTTAAAGGAGATCTTTGACGAGATCGATGAAAAATGTTCATTCCTAAAGAAAAGTGCAGCCGTCATAACCATCCGGCTGCATACAGGAACCTGTTCGAAAAGAGATGCAGTTTCCTGATTTATTCGACAAATGTATTATACCATCAATTCTGTTAATTGTTAATGATATATGATATTTTTTGAATTTTTATTGCGCTCCCTGAAATCCGCTTCTGCTACACAAACAGAGGCACCAGCAGGGGCACACTCATGGAGAGCACGAATCCGGATACAAAGGAATATACGGCGATATTTCCGCTGGTGGCCCGCTCCACGACAGGCAAGCACACATCCATGCCCGTGGAGCCGCAGAGCCCTGTGCACTCCACGTAGCCGATCTTCCGGGCCACGATGGGGATCAGAATGATCGAGAAGACTTCTCGCATGACATTATGCATAAAGGAGATCGTCCCGGCCATGATGTGGCCGGCGTCCAGTATGATCCCCGGCGCCAGGGAGTACCAGGCGAAACCCGAGCCGATCGCCAGTCCTTCCTTAACGGTAACAGGCAGGAACAAAGCACAGACCGCGCAGCTTGCCAGCGTTCCCACTGCTGTGGCCGCGGGAAAAACGAGAACGCGCAGTCCCACCTTCTTAAAATTCGCGAATACGGTTCCGTCCAGACCCAGATCCATACCGATAAAAAGGAGCAGGAGCATGAGTCCCGCAGAGATCACGAAGCTTATCCTGCTGCTGAAGCTCTCCGCATCGGTGATCCAGTGACCGCTGGCATAGTAACCCGCTGCGATGCCCGCTGCCACGCACACAACGATGAAGATCGTCAGACGGTCGATCCCGCCGCTCTGCGCTAATTCCGCAGTTTCCGAAACAGATCTCTCAGTCACCCGTTTCTCTTCTGCCGAAACCGCCCGTTCCTTCATCATCCCGTACCGGTCGATCCCCATGAGCTGCCGGACAATAAAAATGCAAAATACCGACGCAGCCATGGACGCCGCCGTAAAAACAAGTGCATATATGCCGTAGCTTCCGAGATTGGAAACGACATTCCGGTTCGCGCCGATCCGAACACCCATCGCCAGCACAAGACAAAGCAGCGAAATGAGCTGCAGCGTGCTGATGAACCCAAGCTTCTCCTTATGGCGGCGCAGGGGAATGGCCAGAAAATAGCCCAGAATACAGGTGCCCAGATAAATTAAAGCGTCAGACATATCCCTCTCCTTACATGTCATGATTACAAAGCCTTCTCCAGCCGGGTCTCTCCTTCCCCGGTGTCTTCTTTCATTTAACCACAGCCTGCATGACGCAGTCAAGAGAACTCCCTGGGTTCACAGGATTACGCCCCCTTTCTACTTCAATTCTTCATAATCCTGTGTTAGAATACCAGATGTATATTGATTCAGAGATGCCGGCAGGAGAACTGCTCTCTTACAGGGAGCATGCCGAGCAGATTCATTTATTTTTTCAAATGGAGGTATTATTATTATGAGTAATTCGAAAAAGCAGTCCGGAGGTTCCGCTCTGTCTATCTGTTTTTATGTAGTTGCAGCCATTGTGCTGGTGATCGCAATATACACCATCTACGTATCCGTTAAATATGTATCGGATTACGCCGCTCAGTACGGAACCACCGTTTCCGCCATGAAGGGCCAGGCTGTTTCCTATATCATCGGCCAGGTCCTCCCCTACCTTGTCTATGCGCTGATCGCATTCGGCTTCGGTAAGGTATTCGAAGTGCTGAAGTCCATTCAGATGAAGCTGGCGGGCACACCCGCCGCTGCCTCTGCTGCCGCGGTAACAGCTGCCGCCGAAATCACAGAAAAAGCAGACGCCGCTGCTGGGATCCCTTCAGAAGCGGAAACCGCGGATGCTGAGACTGCAGAGGACGAAGCCGGGACGGCAGATCCGGAAGTCACAGAAGACAGCACAGACGAGGAGAAAGATCCAGAAAAAGGTCCCGAATCGGAAGAGAAATAATTATCTGCCGGATATAATAGTCAGATAAACAGCAGCGGCGCGGCCGGTCCGCCTCAGGCGGGCCCGTCCGCGCCGCATTTTTATTCTGCCGACTGTTCAGCCAATCTGCCTGCTGAGATAGCTGCAGATCTCATCCGCATCGTCACTGACCAGGAGCAGTTCTGACAGATCCGAATAGAGAAATCCCTGCTCCCCAATTCCATTGAGCCAGTCCATCAGCCCCCGGTAAAAACCATCTAGGCTGTATAAAACAACGGGACATGCACTTTCACCAACCACCCGTTCTGCCAGCACGCCGAAGACCTCGTCCAGTGTTCCGATCCCTCCGGGCAGCGCCACATATCCGTCGGCAAGCTCGCTCATCCGCGCCTTGCGCTCCAATAAATCTCCCGTGCGGATGATCTTCGTACAGGCGGGATGCACTGTGCGCCTGCCGTAAAGAGAATCCGGCACAACGCCTGTGATTTCCGCTCCTGCCCTTGCGAATCCTTCTGCTGTCGCTGCCATCATGCCCCGGGCAAACCCGCCGAACACCAGGTCAAACCCTTCATTTCCCAGTTTCTCACACAGCGCCGAGGACCGAAGGATCATATCCCGGCTGATCCCCTCCGCCGAAGCGCCGAAAACACAGATCGTCTTTCTGCTGCCGTTTTTCATATGTCTATCCTTTCCATCCAAATCATTCACGAAAAAACTCCGGCCGCACAATGTGCTTCCGGAGTTTTTGGTGCGCCATAGGCGACTCGAACGCCTAACCTACTGATTCGTAGTCAGGTACTCTATCCAATTGAGCTAATGGCGCATAACTTTTTCGTACTATATTAATATATCAATCCGTCAGGCCTTTGTCAAGTATAAATCAACGAATCTTAAAAAAAGATATTCCTGACCTCTCCGCCAAAAGCGGAATGCGCCCGGCCGCACGGGCATATGCACCTGCGGCCGGCATTACTCGTATCCTTACGTCAATGATCAATGTTAATGATCAATGCTGCTTCAGCTCGCCCCGTCGGTAGGCGCGGACAAGTTCCTTCATCCGATCCACCTGTTCCTGGATCTCCGCACCCTTATCGGTGTCGAGGATCAGCATACGTTCCGGCAGCGTCTCCACGATCTGCATCCGCGGAGAATGGAACTCCTGGGTGCCGTCAGGCTGCAGCGGCGTATATGGCTGGTGCTCCGCCAGAGCCATGAACCGGGAGTTATAGATAAACGTGTATCCCGCGATTCCTGTCTGTTTCTGGTAAGCTTTGGCGATTCCTCCGTCGATGACGTACAGCAGACCGCCGCCCTTCACCGGGCTCTCCCCGTCCTTCAGCTTGACCGGCACGTGTCCGTTTATGATTTTTCCCCGGGCAGGATCCAGTCCGAACTCCCGGAGAATGCTCTCGCAGAACCACTTTTCCCCGTTCAGTCTGTAATAGGGGCATTTCGGCTCCTTGTGAGCCTCCTTATCCTCTATGAACAGACGCTCAAATGTGGTCATCTTTCTCTTACCGAACAAAGGCGAGTCCGCCCCTTCCCAGAGGAACCACATGAGATCCCCCGACCGGCCGATCTCCTCGGACTCATCCGGTGAGAAATACGCCTTGCGTACCTGCTCGTCCAGATAGTCGAACAACTTCTTTCCTCTGCAGACAGCGCCGTTCAGCCGTACATCTACGAACTCCCCGTTATCGTCAACAGGCATGCAGCCGTGGTACATCAGATTGCCGTTCATCTTCTTGTACAGCGATCCGTGGCTGAACAGGAAGCGGATATGTTTCTGAAGCTTCTCGGAGTTCAGTATGGAAGCCTCCAGCGTATTCATGACGAACTCTTCGCCTTCCGTCAGTTTGTAGGGATCCTTGGGATCTATGGTCGGAAGATCCATGTCGCGCATCTTGTAGACCGTGCCCTCCACATTGACCGTCCCGTTCTCCCAGTCGATCTTGTCCAGGAGCAGACGGCGCTCCATGTCGTACTCCGGATGAGCCATGATCCTCTGTCCCTCGACCTTGAACTGGATGATGGATATGGCCTTGTGCATCTTGGCCGCCGTCAGCTCGTCCACCGGATCGTACTTGTTGCGGTCCAGCACGTGGGGCATGAACTTGGGACTCATCTCATCGCCGTAGGTGTTGTTGGCAAAGACGGTCAGGGGACGCAGATTGATCCCGTAGCCGATCTCCAGCATATCAAAGTTGTTATAGCTGATATTCATCCGAAGGACATTGGCAATGCAGGCCCAGTTGCCTGTGGCTGCGCCCATCCAGACGATATCGTGGTTGCCCCACTGGATATCTACGTCGTGGTAATCCACCAGATAATCCATGATCTGATCCGGATGGGGTCCTCTGTCGAACACATCCCCCAGGATATGGAGCTGGTCTACCGCCAGGCTGCTGATCGTCTCCGCAAGCTGGATGATATATTCTTCTGCGATGCCGCATTCTATGATGGAATCGATGATTGCGTTATAATAATGAGTCTTATTCGCCTCGTCATCCGCGTGGAGCAGCTCGTCCATAGAATAGGCAAGATACTTCGGCAGACGTTTACGCACCTTGGATCGAGTGTACTTGGTGGAAACGGATTTACAGATAGTGATCAGACGATAAATGACGATCCGGCACCAGTTGTCGAAATCCGCCTCACTCTCCCTGCGCCTGCGGATCTCCGCTTCCGGATTGTAAACCAGGGACGCCAGGGCTTCACAGTCCTCTTCAACCAGGACGCCGCCGAAATGTTCGTCAATCTTGGCCCGTATCGTTCCCGAGGCGCTCTTCAGCATATGGATAAATGCGTCGCATTCTCCGTGAAGGTCGCTGAGAAAGTACTCTGTGCCCTTCGGCAGCGCCAAAATAGCATTCAGGTTGATGATCTCCGCTGATGCCGCTTCCACATTGGGATAATCCTTAGACAATAACTCCAGGTATTTTATATCTGCCATAACTCTCCTCCCTCTCCTTACAGCAGCGTTAACTCCCGTATTTATCAGTCTTCCTGGTCATCGATCCTCAGGATCGTCGCTCCAATACCCTTGCATTTATCTACGAATTTCTCATATCCCCGCTCGATATGATAGATCTCGGAAATCTCCGTTGTGCCTCTTGCCACAAGGCCTGCCAGCACCATTGCCGCTCCTGCTCTGAGGTCGGTGGCTATGACCTGTGCGCCCTCAAGATCCGTATCCCCGGGAATCAGGGCGCGGTTCCCCTCTGTGCGTATATTGGCGCCCATGCGGTTCAGCTCTGCCACGTGCATGAACCGGTTCTCAAAAACCGTCTCTATGACAGAACTGCTCCCCTTCACCGTCGTAAGGAATGCCATGAAAGGCGACTGGATATCCGTAGGAAATCCTGGATAGGGCAGCGTCTTGATGTTCGTGGATGTGAGGGGTCTGCGGTCCGCAATGACATACATGCCCTCATCCCCCATCTCTACCATGACGCCGCACTCCCTGAGTTTAGCTGTGATCGGCCGGATGTGATCCGGTACGATGTTATGGATCAGCAGCTCGCCCCGGGTGATCGCGCCCGCCAGCATGAACGTGCCCGCCTCGATCCGATCCGGGATGACGCAGTGCTCGCAGGGGTGCATAGTCCTGACGCCCTCGATCTTGATGTTGTCTGTTCCGGCGCCCTTGATCCGGGCTCCCATTTTATTCAGGAAGTTGGCCAGGTCTACGATCTCCGGCTCTTCCGCCGCGTTCTCTATATATGTAGTGCCGCTTGCCATAGAAGCGGCGATCATGATATTCTCTGTCGCGCCTACACTGGGGAAATCCAGATAGATTCCCGCGCCCTTCAGCCCGCCGGCCGGGGCAATGGCCTCCACGTAGCTGTCCTTCTCTATTACTTTAGCGCCCAGGGCCTTAAATCCCTTCAGGTGCAGGTCGATGGGCCGCGCTCCGATGGAACATCCGCCCGGAATGTGCACCTTGGCCCTGCCCGTCTTGGTGAGCAGGGGACCCATGACGAGGAACGAAGCCCTCATCTTGCCTACGAGTTCATAATCTGCCTCATTCGTGAGAATGTCAGGAAACCGGATCTCCAGCATTCCTTCTCTTGAATCGTCTATTTCCGCTCCGAGAGAGTTCAGGATCCCCTTCATTACCTGAACGTCCCGAAGGGCAGGAACATCATCTATAACACAGCCGTCCTCTGCCAGTATGGACGCCGCCAGAATCGGCAGCACGGCGTTCTTGGAACCGCTGATATAAACCTCTCCGTTCAGAGGTCCGCTGTTCTGTACCAGAAATTTTGCCACAATAATCCTCCCTTTAAATGCTCTATCTAGTATACTAATTATCCGGATTTGTTGCAACAACTCCCACGAAAAAAACCTGCCCGTCGGGCAGGCCGTAATTATCCAGAAAGACTGTCTGTAACTACAGTTTCTTCATTTCTTCTATGCATTTGGCGCAGACATTCTTCCCGTGGACCTGGCGGATGTTCTCCACCTCCCCGCAGAAAATACATGCCGGCTCATACTTCTTCAGCATGATATACTGGCCATCCACAAAAATCTCCAGCGAATCATCTGTCTTGATTCCCAGATTCCTCCTGAGCTCTACCGGAATAACAACTCTCCCCAGTGCGTCAACCGGTCTTACGATACCTGTCGCTTTCATTTCAGTCTCCTTTCTACGCAGCCCGTGTTCGGCCCGTGAAGGTCCATGCACTCAGTCCTCTGCCCAAATACAACTACTCCTCATCGTCGGACGCCGAGTCCTTAAAATACCTGACAGTAGACGCCACAGCCTTACCTACATTAGTCAGGGCGCCGACAAGACTCTCGTTTCCCTTCATCGCCTTGCTCAGGTCAGAAAACGCGCCCGTCATGTCCCCGATGATGCCGTCTACCTGCGTCGCCTTGTCTGAGGCGACGGATGAAACCACAGACGCATCATCCACGACCTTATTCAGGTTCTTGACCGTCGTGATGAGGTTCTTCGCCAGTATGCAGAGAATGACCAGCAGCACAAAAAGTGCGATCAAAACCAGACAGATCAACGTGTATTTTACGTTAATAGTTACCATATCGTGCCTCCCTCTTGCAACATTATATTACCATTTCCAGATAATAGCAATGGCTCTTTCACATTTTTTCGTATATTCTCAATACTTCATCACTGTAATTACCGTCTGGTTTCCTTACATAAAGGGGCGGATCCACCTTCAGTTCCGGCCCTCCTCCCCGGACGCAGTGAAGGAGCATGATGTTCGGTCCCTCGCCCTCCCTGGGGCTGACAAGCCTGAGTTCCTTGGGTTCCAGATGATGCTCCCGGGCGCCGGCTATGATGTCCGCCATCCGGGACGGCCGGTGAACGAGAAAGAAGTCGCCTCTGTCTTTCAGGAGCAGCTCCGCCGACCGCAGAAAGTCATCGAGGTCCGCCAGCACTTCCTGCCTTGCCACAGCCCGCGCCCGGTTCTCCGCATGGAGCCCGCCGGTGTTTGCCGTGTAGGGCGGATTGGACGTAACCGCGTCCCAGCTGCCTGCTCCCCCCAGTTCCGCAAGGAGGGAACTCTCCCGGTCCAGACTGCTGATATCGCCCTGAATAACCGAAAACCGGCCGGTCAGACCGTTCATTTCCACGTTCTGCCTGGCCAGTTCCACGCTGCGGTCCTGAATCTCTACGCCTGCGAGACGGGGGACCGGGACTTTGTGCGAAAGAATCAAGGGAATAATGCCCGTACCCGTGCCCAGATCACAAAGCCCTGTCACGCTCTTTCTCGCGGATCCCAGGATCCGCGCCGCAAATCCCGCGAGAAGCACCGCATCCACTCCATAACAGAATTCTTCCGGGTCCTGGGCGATGCGGATGCCGCCGAATCCCGTATCGTCGATCCTTACCATAGATCAGTCACCGCTCTGCTGCTGTCCGCCATCAGGTGATGCAGGTTTCTGCGCTGCCGAACGTCCTTCCGCTCCCATATTCTCCGGCCGTTTCTGCTGTTCTTCAGAATGGGGGCGTTTTCTGGGTCTGGACCGGCGGCGCCGTCTTGCCTGGCCGCCCTGACCTTCTCTTCCGCCGCCTTCTGTCTGAGTCTGTCGCTCTCCATGTTCCAGACCTGCCGGGGCGGCCTTCCTCTTTCCACCCTGCATATCCCCGGACTCACCGTTTGGATTTCTGCGGCGATCCGGTTTCCGTCCGCTTTCCCGGCGGGACCCGGACCGGCGGGATCCGGCATTCTCCCGCCCTGCTCCCGTTCCGTCCTTGTGACCCTCCTGGCCGCCTTCCTTCTGTTTCTCTTTCCTGCCGCCGGGGGCGCCAGCCTTTTCCTTATTAGCCGGCATGTTCTGAGCAAGCTCGCGGCGGTCCAGACGGCGCACTTCATCCTTCGTGAATGTATAAATGTCGGAGCCCAGCTTATCCGCGCCATTTTCTTCCTTCTCACCGGTATAGATCCGGACTCTTACCTTTCCTCCAAGCACATTGGACTCTATGACCTTTCCCAGACCTTCCGGCGTTTCCACCTTCTCATTCAGCTCCGGCAGACCCTGCCGCAGCTCCTTATACACTTCGTTCTCATACTTGAGGCAGCACATGAGCCGTCCGCAGACTCCGCTGATTTTCGTGGGATTCAGAGACAGGTTCTGTGTCTTGGCCATCTTGATGGATACCGGTTCAAAGTCTGAAAGCCATGTGGCGCAGCACAGGCCTCTTCCGCAGCAGCCGACGCCGCCAAGCATCTTAGCCTCGTCCCGGACGCCCACCTGCCGCAGCTCGATGCGCATGCGGAAAATGCCCGCCAGATCCTTGACCAGCTCCCGGAAATCCACCCTTCCGTCTGCGGTAAAATAGAAAATGATCTTATTATTATCAAAGGTATATTCTACATCGATGAGCTTCATCTCCAGGTTGTGCTTCCGGATATTCTCCTGGCAGATCTCCATGGCCCTGCCCTTCTTCTGCTCATTTTCCTCGTGGCGGCGGATATCCTTCTCATCCGCGATCCGGACGATCTTCTTCAACGGTCTTGAGATATCCTCATCCTTCACCGGGGTCACAGGCATGGTGACCGTCCCGTATTCCAGGCCCCGGGCCGTCTCCACGATCACACCCATATCCGGCTGGACGTCGAAATCTACCGGATCGAAATAATAGACCTTGCCCGCGCTC
Source organism: uncultured Eubacteriales bacterium (assembly GCA_900315125.1). GTDB lineage: Bacteria > Bacillota > Clostridia > Peptostreptococcales > Anaerovoracaceae > Aminicella. The sequence continues at coordinate 1,807 of OMXT01000008.1, read as the reverse complement.
TTAAATCTCACTCCCGTAACGTTTACCATTCATATTCCTCCAACTTCAGAACTAACTGTCTGATTGCATATTTATAACTCACATTTCTGCGAATGCCGCTTCTTGCCTTTTCTGCACATTCCACGCAGTAAATAAGCCAGCTCCTGCTGAAACTGCCGCTGCCGTGCCGCATCCAGTCCCCTGCCGTGCTCTCAAGCCCGTCCAGCCAGGCATTGGCGGTCCGCCTGTCCTTTATCGCCTGGTCCAGCAGCGCGGTGATCTCGCCGAACAGGGCGCCTTCCCGGATCCGGGTCAGCACATCCGCTGCAGACCGAGCCATCTCCCCGTCCGGTCCGCTGTCCAGGTCCGTCAGGCGGTAGTGGATGCACCGGGAATTGATGGTGGGCATCAGCGTAAGGGTGTTTTCCGAAAGAAGCACGATGACCGTACCGGGCGTCGGTTCCTCCAGCGTTTTAAGGAAGCGGTTCTGCGCCCGATCCGTCATATAATCCGCCCCGTCGATTATGGCGATGTTCCGGTCCCCCTCCGCCGGCTTCATCAGCAGCCGTGCCTGGAGCTCAGCAAGCTCTCTGTTCTTTATGGAAAGCGTGCCTTTGTTCGGGTCGCCCTCCGGCTCCAGATAAAAAATATCTTCGTAATTTCCGTCCAGGATCTTCCGGCACGTCAGACAGTGCCCGCAGCCTTCCCCGGGCTGCTCCCTGCAAAGCAGCGCCATGGCGAAAGCCCTGGCGAATCCCTTCTTGTCTATATTTCCATTACCCTCTATTATATAGGCGTGAGAAACATGCCCCGATCGTATTGCCCTGCTGATCTGCTCCGCGGCAGCTCCATATTTTCTGTAATCCCTTAAACCCATACTCCTCCGCAAGTTAAATGATATTCCTCTGCGACAAAGCCTTGTCCACCGTTTCCCGGATCTGCCGCCGCATGGTCTCCCGATCCTGAGTCCCGTCTATGACTACGAACCGCTGGGGCTCGAGTGCTGCCATCTGCTGATACCCCCTGTACACCCGGCGGTGGAATGCCAGGGCCTGCTTTTCCATCCGGTCCCGGTCGCCTGCCTGGATCCGCTTCCGCCCTTCCCTGGGATCGATCTCAATAAGAAACGTCAGGTCCGGCACACAGTCCTGGATCGCATACCGGTTGATCTCACGGATCTGTTCTCCCATGTTCCTGCCGTATCCCTGGTATGCCACACTGCTGTCCACATACCGGTCGCAGACAACCACCATACCCTGTTCCAGAGCAGGCCGGATCTTCTCCTCCACATGCTGAGCTCTGCTGGCCGCATACAGAAGCGCCTCTGTCATATCCCCCATTTCCGCATTATGCCGGTCCAAAATGATACCGCGGATCTTCTCTCCGATCTCAGTCCCCCCGGGCTCCCTTGTGAAAACGCCCGGGATCCCCTTTTCAGCAAAATATTCTCTGAGATATTCTACCTGTGTGGATTTGCCGGAACCATCGGGGCCCTCAAATGTAATAAAAAGTCCTCTTTCCATCGTCTTACCTATTTTTTCGTCGCATGATCCAGGAGATCCTCAAACAGCATCGATCCCAGATACGCAATCGGCGCACAGATCAGCACAGCAAAAATAATCTTTAGTATGAACAAAGCCTCCTCCAGTCCCTGGCGGCACAAAAATCTCTGTAACTTAACATAATATTATAACATAGATAGAATGACCCGTCTATACACGAAAAAGACGCGAAAAAGCCCCCAGACCATACATACGTACAGCCTGAAGGCTCTTCCTTCGAACCGGCAGCGTCCTGCTTTCCCAGGCAGTCGCCCGCCAAGTATCAT
>OMXT01000023.1 GCA_900315125.1 uncultured Eubacteriales bacterium | reverse complement strand
GTTTTAGCCAAACATCATTATACTTGAAGATTAAGCTCTTGGCTCTTTTTATTTTTCTAATTTACACCATTATACAGGCATAACCGTTTGATCGTATGCATCGCCACGGAATCCGAAGGTTTCCGTGGCAACGCCGCAAGCGGATTCGCGAAAACCCATGATTTCGCCGTTTGAATGGCCGCATCGCCACGGGATCCGATAATTCTCTAGAGCAGTCCCTCTGTCAACCCTTGAACTAACCATTGGGCATCTCTGTCTGCCGGAATCCGAAACTGGCCGATGTATTCTATCGGCTGGAACTGATCGAGGCTTACGGCACCGGCATCCAGAAAATCCTGAACGGGTATCAGGGAACCGGTAAAACGCCCCGGATCGAGACATCAGACAACGCCTTTAAGATCATCCTGCCTAACCTGTACAGCCCTGAATTGAACAACTCTGACGCGGGCAGCGGTGGCTCAAACAGCGTGAAACACGTACGCTTTGAAAGAGGAACGTCTGAAAGCAGCAGCGAGGCTGAGCAGATCATCGCCCTGGCACTAAAACAGGGGGCGGTCACAAGGAAAGATGTCGAAAGACTGCTTGGCATCAGCCAGACCACAAGCGGCCGGGTGATCAGACAGATGGTGGAAAACGGGCAGATCGTTCGGAAGGGCAGATGGAAGAATACGCGGTACTTTCTTTCGGATTAATGCGAAAGAATTCAGTATAAGATCAGGAGACGAGAAATGACGAGTTTAAATGTTACTATGGCGGCGCGTCAGGCTGTTCGTGAGCAGGCGATGCCCTCTAAGGTGTCTCTGGATGTTCCAAATGCAGAAACAATCAGGGCTATGGAAGATACCAAGAAGGGCGTAGACCTCAGCCGCAGTTTTTCCTCTGGCGGTCAATTTGATATGCACCTGCTCGAACAGGTTCAGGAGGAGCTTGTATATGATCTTCTGAACATCATACATTAGGGAAATTCGGCAAAAGAAGAATAGTTGATTATATTATAGGGAGAACTATTAAGGGGCTGCCCCCTAGCAGCCCCTGACTCAGTTATTGTAAACATTTTTTCTGTGCCCTACTGTCAGAGCCAGAATAATAAGCTTATCGTCGTTTATTACACAGATCAGGCGGTAGTCGCCAATGCGATAACGCCACTGGCCGCTGCGGTTCGCGGTCAGCCCTCTTCCGTGCTGTCTGGGATTAGTGCAGCTGACCAGATTCTTATCAATCCAAGCTCGTATTATCCGTTGAGTATACTTGTCTAGCTTTTTGAATTCTTTCTTAAAACGGTCGGACAATTCGACCTTATACTTCTTCATCTAACTCTCTCCAGAAATCCGCAACAGGAGTTGACTTGCGGCCGCCTGCCACATACTCGCTGTATGCTTCTTCGGCAACTGCAAGGTCATATTCATCTTCTATTTTTTCGAAAAGGGCATTCTTAAATGCTTCGCCCAGTGTCATTGAGTGGATTTTGGCGTAACTTTCTGCCAGGTGTCTTTCCTCTGGAGTCAGTCGGATAGAGAAACTCATTTAATCATCTCCTTTCTTTGTAGTATATTGTACTACGGTCATATATGTGCTGTCAATATCCGGTTTGCTTCGTCCCGCACCCGAACCGTTCCTCCCATGTCCTTTGATGCGCCACCGCCGTGAGCGTATGATAAATACAAGGATATTTATTGATATTAGTAAATATGCCTGAGCGGCGTCAGACATGTGACACGAACTTGATTAGTATGGCCGGAACTGTAAGAACGTATCGGAAGACAGTACGGCATTTTTAATTGGTGGGAAGGAGCATAAGGTGAGAAAGGAAAGTAAGAAGCGCAGGAGAGCGAAACATCTGAAGCGTTGGTCCGTCCTGGCTTTATCAGCGCTGATCATGCTGACGTACAGTTTCGCCGGTACTGCCGCGCTGGCGGAAGAGGCTGCGCCCCGCGGATCAGGCGCAGATGACGACGGTCCAGGATCAGGCGGCGCCCGCAGAGGAGCAGGCGGCAACAAAGGCTGAACCGGCGGATTCTCAGTCATCTCAGGAGGAGACTCCGGCATCAGATGAGAGCAGCACCGAGTCGGATGAGGCTTCTGAGAATGCCTCGGCATCGCAGCCAGCCAAAGCGCCGGCGGACGAGCCGGCGGCAGATGAGACGCCTGCTGCGGGTGATGATGCCGTTTGTAAGATCGGCGAGACGGAGTACACCGCACTGGATGATGCGGTCAAGGCTGCGGCGGATGGCGACACGATCATCGTTCTGAAGGACTGCACGACAGATGGCTTGAACCTCAGCAAGAATCTGACAATTACAGGCGCTGAAGGAAGCAAGCCTTCGATTACGTTTACTAAATACGGCATTGCCCTCTGGAGTAAGAGTCTGACTTTTAAAGATTGCTCTGTGACCATGAACGGCATCGGATCCACTCCGTATACTGCGGAATGGAAGTGGATGACGATCTGCGCAGCTGCAAATTCAGCATTGACACTGGACAATGTTGATATGTCTATGGATGGGGCTGGTGCGGGTGATAAACATGCCATCTATTTCACGGGCAATGACGCGCTGAATATAATCAATGGATCGGATCTGACGATTAAGAATTATAAGCAGGATGCCCTGGAGTGGGACGGCGGAAACGGCGGATATAACCTGAATATCAAGGATTCTGCGTTCACAGCAGATCATAATCGTTCCGGACTTGCTGGGACATTCGATGCCACCTTTGACAATAGCACGGTGAATGTGGTCAACAGCACCGGAAACGGATCGAACGGTTCTAATTTTACAATCAAGAACAAGTCCGTGATCAATTTCAATAACAATGGTTCTCACGGTCTCTCTGCAGGTACACTATCGATTGACGATTCAACGGTAACTGCCAATGGCAATGGTGGAAATGGTATCCATGCCACAGGGACTACGGAATTCAAGAACAATTCGACCGTGACAGTGCAGAATAACAAATGTTCCATAATCAGTAAATGGACGATGCCAGGCGCAATTCAACTCGAAGGAGATACGACAATCACGGGCAGTAAAGTTGTCATTCAGGGCAACGGCGGCTCCGGCATTTATCAGAAAACAAAGGGAAAGACTCTGATTATCGATCCCTCTGCGGATGTTACGATCGTTAAGAATACAGCGGAAAAGCTGGGATACGGCGGGGGCATTTATGTGAACGGAACTGCCAATCTGGCTGACAATGTAGTCCTGTATAACAATCATGCAGGAACCGCCGGAGATGATATATATCTGCCTGCCGGTGCGTCTATCAAGTTTGGCGAGACCGGTTCGGACTGGAAACTGGACGGCGCGCCGGACTGCGAAGATGCCATAGACGGCTGGTACGACGATGCGGCCAACCTCCGCTGGGAGGCTCATGCCGAGAATGCCAGCGGCAACTATATTAAGCAGGTGAAGGCGGGAACCAGGACCGGCTCGCTCGCCCTGAAGGCCGCTCACGGGCTCAAACCGGATCCTGTGGATCCGGGCAATATCGATAATCCAGGCTGGGATAAATCCAAGTCCAAGACTGCGACAAACCTGGACGGCAATATGATATCGGAAGTTACCCTTTCGCTGCCCTCGGCGGAGAAAGAGCTGACGACGGATATCGTGTTCGTCCTGGATAAATCAACGATCAAGTCAGAGGCAAAGGACAAGACACTGCAGCTGCTGCAGGACCTGAAGAAGCAGGTAGATGGTTCCAAAGCCAAGGTGAATGTGGGTGTCGTGATCTTTAATAACAAAGCCACGGCTGCCAATGACGGCAACTTCTTCGACCTGGAAACTCAGTACAGTGATATAGAAGCTGCCATAAACACAGAGCTCTACAGCGGCACCAACACCCATGCAGGACTGCTGTCAGGAGAGAAGATGCTGGACGGCGATACATCAGTCGACGCATCCAGGAAATACCTGATCTTCGTCAGCGACGCGATCACCTACATCTATAACGAGGATCCTACCTGCACCGCCTGGTGCTACGCGGAGAAAATGGATCCGAACTACTGGAAGAATGCGTACATCTGGCAGGAAGAGTACGGTTCCGCCGGTTACGTTCCCTCAGACTGGCACCAGTGGCTGTCGGAAGTGGGCGGCAAGGTGGCGAATCAGGGAACAGCTTACGAGTTCAGATATGACCAGCCGATCCCCGCGGACCAGCCGAGGACCGACTGGAAGACATCCGGAACCTTCGCAAGCTCGCCAGACGTGGCTTTGTACAAGACATATAAGGAATATCAGAAGATCGCATCCAAGTATCACACCTATGCGGTGCCCATCGGCACGACGACGGATCTTGCGTGGGGCCCGTCCTTCATGGACTATCTGGCAGGCGGCGAGGCCGTCAGCTTCGACAAGATCAAGAAGGACATCAGTTATCTCGTGGACGCAGGTTCCTATGTGGATGATTACATGGGCTGCGTCGACGGGGATTACAACTTCGACCTGGCCGATCCGGCGGCGATCACCATTAAGGTGGGCGGCGAAACGCTGAAGGCGGAGAAGATCAGCGAAAATAAATACGGATTTGGTAAGAATGAAGAGGGCGGCTATAAGTATATGATAGAATACACCCCCGGCGACAAGAAGGCGGAGGAACACTTCCGCTGGACGACCAACGTTCCGGTCAGCAATTTCGCTCAGGTGCAGATCATCTACCAGGTCAAGCTGACCAATCCGAAAACGGCTCCGGGGACCTATGGTCAGTACGACGAGGACGGAAGCAGGGGATACGGGGCTTTGTACACGAATAACCAAGCCATCCTTACCCCGGTGGACACAAGCGGGAAGGAAGGCGCTAAGGAAGCGTTCGCAAAGCCGACGGTTTCCTATACCGTAGCGCAGCCCGTAACGCCGGCGGACCCGGCTCCGGTCACCGCGGCGGATCCCCCGGTGAAGAAGGTCGTAAAGGGCGATAAGCCGGCGGTCTATCCCGCATTTGACTTCGTCATCACTCCCGTAAGCACTACGGCGGCGGGCCTCGCGGCAGCCACTATGCCCATGCCAGAGAAGACGCGGCTGAGCATCACCGGCCCGGGTTCGGCAGAGTTTGGAAATATAACCTTCAGCAGGGAAGGGACCTACGTATACAGCATTTCAGAAACTGCGGGCATCGAGGACGGCTGGACTTATGACAGGTCCTCCTGCACCGTGACATATAAGGTAACGAAGTCCGCAGACGGAAGGCTCCTGACCGTTCAGCGCACGATCACTAAGGATGGCAGCGCTGCAGACGATGTGGTGTTTACGAACACATACAGGGAGCCTGCTCCGGAGCCCACGAACCTGACGATCGAGGCTCAGAAGAAGCTGATCGGAAGGGATCTGGAGGAAGGAGAGTTCAAGTTCCAGCTGAAGGGCAGGGACGAGAACGGCCAGCCCTTCAAGGTAACGGCGAGGAATGAGGAAGACGGAGCGATCACATTCCCTGAGCTTCATTATACAAAGCCTGGTTCGTACACGTATACGGTCTCTGAGGTATCCGGGAACGCAAAGGGCATCACCTACGATTCCTCCGCGCCGAAGGTCAAAGTGACCGTTACGAAGAACGCCGACGGCGAGCTGGTTGCGGCAGCCGACTACGGCAGCGCCGGCAAGATTGTCTTTACGAATAAGTACAGTAAGACCGGAAACGGGGACAAAGACAAGAAGTCGACTGCCGACAATAAGGGTAAGACGGACGGCAGCGGATCGACGAATGGCGACGGACCGAAGACAGGAGATCCGTCCAATCTGACCGGATACCTAATCGTTCTGGCAGGAGCAGCCTGCCTGCTGCTGGCCATCCCGGCATACCGCAGAAGAAAAAACAGACAGTAAATAACTAACCCCAAAATACATTTTACGCAGGGACGAGAGGCCGGCACCGCCGGCCTCTCGTCCTGCATTCCAAACCCGGATAAGCGGGCGATCATAAGTTGAAATATGAGGCACAATCACCGTTCCTTATTTCAATTTAGATTGCTAACATGAATTAAGGGAAATATAACAATCTGCATATCTTAAATACCCGGCATCAGAAATGTACGGGTATTTTGTTTGCTTTAATTCGCCTCTCGGTTCATATGCTATAAATCCTGATTTCCGAAACGAAATCCTCTGCAGGCATGGCTTTGTAGTATCAAGCAGGTGAGATCCCAATACTAGACCCGGTTATCTATTTGCCGCTGCAGATAACTGGCGGCGGGCTGTCTACCCCTAATAGATTTCGTTTATCCCACTCTTCTTGTTGAATCTTTTCTCAGATATTATTGTAAATCATATAGCCGTTTTCAGACTATTCGATATGAGCGAGCCGCGGGCGCCGATTAATAGAAACGGCGG
>OMXT01000043.1 GCA_900315125.1 uncultured Eubacteriales bacterium | reverse complement strand
TCTCAGACTACTTTATACACTTTTCTAAGTTCCTATCAGCCCTGATCTCCCAGGACCACCGTTTTCATATTTCACTTGACACTACCACATGATAACATATGGGGAGCCGGGGAACAAAGCCCTGACCGCCCATTTTCCAAACAGACTTGACGAATCGCCCGATACGGAAGATAATAAGAAGTCAGAGTGCCTGACAGAAGATAATAGAAAGTCGGAGTTCTACAGTAAAGGAGACAGAGATCGATCATGAGAATATTACTTGCCGGCGGCGCCGGCTATATTGGATCCCACACGGCGGTTTGCCTGCTGCAAGCGGGTCACGACGTCACGATCGTTGATAATTACGCAAACAGCTGCCCGGAGGCGGTCCGCAGAATAGAGCAGATCGCGGGGCGGAAGGCTGACTGCTTTCAGGCGGATGTAAAAGACCGGGATACGCTGCTCCGCATTTTTCGCGAAAAGCCGGTGGACTGTGTCATTCACCTGGCAGGGCTGAAGGCAGTCGGTGAATCGGTGCGCAATCCCATAGAATATTACAGAAACAACATAGATACCACATTATCGCTGCTGGAAGTCATGAGAGAAACGGGGGTACATGACTTCGTTTTCTCATCGTCGGCTACGGTCTACGGAGAGGAGAATCCGATACCCTATCTGGAAACCATGAAGAAGGGCAGCTGTTCCAGTCCCTATGGATGGACGAAATCCATGATGGAGCAGATCCTGACGGATGCAGCTGCGGCGGATCCGGAACTTTCTGTGGTGCTGCTGCGGTATTTCAATCCCATCGGGGCCCATCCCTCGGGATTGATCGGCGAGGATCCCCAGGGTATCCCGAACAACCTGATGCCCTATATCGCTCAGGTAGCTGTCGGGCGCCGGGAGCATCTGACCATTTTCGGCGATGACTACGATACGCCGGACGGCACGTGCCGCCGGGACTACATCCATGTCTGCGACCTGGCAGAGGGTCATCGGCTGGCGGTGGAATATGCCCATGAGCACAGGGGCGTGGAGATATTTAATCTCGGTACAGGGAAACCATGCAGCGTGCTGGAGCTGGTCCATGCCTTTGAAGAGGCAAGCGGCGTCAGCATTCCCTATGTCATCGGTCCCCGCAGGGATGGAGATCTTCCGCAGTTCTGGGCAAACGCAGACAAAGCCAGGGCGGTCCTGGGCTGGCAGGCGGGCCGCGGCATCGGCGAAATGTGCCGTGATACGTGGAACTGGCAGAAAAATAACCCGGAAGGATACCGGGGCGGCAGGATATAACGGCTTGCCGGCAGACAGGGCTTTGTGCCATAATAAAAGATACGGAAAGGGAGGAAGAAATGGCAAGTCTTACGATCAGTGAATTATACGACCTGGAGCATACTCAGGCGAAGGAATATCTTCAGCAGTTTACATACCCCTGGGAGGCGCTGGAGGGGATCAGCGATATGATCCTGGCTCTGGGCGCTCAGCTGGGAGATGATTACGAAGAAGTCAGCGAACATGTATGGGTTCATCGCACGGCGAAGGTTTTTCCATCTGCCTATCTGGGAGCACCCTGCATCATCGGGCCGAACACCCAGGTGCGCCACGGAGCATTCGTCCGGGGCAGCGCGCTGGTGGGCTGCGACTGCGTCGTCGGAAATTCCGTGGAACTGAAAAACGTGATCCTGTTCGATCACGTTCAGGTGCCTCATTATAATTATGTAGGGGACAGCATCCTCGGTTACCACGCTCACATGGGCGCCGGGAGCATCACATCCAATGTCAAGGCTGACAATAAGAATGTAGTGATCCGCGGCGGTGCTCCGGATGCTCCCGGTGAGGAAGCGATTTCCCTCGAGACCGGGCGCCGCAAGGTGGGAGCATTCCTGGGCAACTACGCGGACCTGGGCTGCAACGCGGTTTGCAATCCGGGTACGGTCATCGGACCCCATACGAACGTCTATCCCACCACATGCGTGCGGGGCGTGATCCCGGGGAATTCCATCGTAAAAAATAACGGCGCAGTTGTAGCCCGCCGTTAGAGAACAAAGCCCGGGCGGGCTGTTTTACGGCTGTTTACCGCCCCGGCTTCACCTGTTCGATCCACTGGAGGATGTCATTCATGACTTCCTCCTTATTTAATTCGTTCAATATTTCATGGCGGTCGCCGGCATAGAGCTTCTCTGTTACGTTTGTATGACCTGCAGCCCGCAGCTTAGCGGCAACGTCATCTATGCCTTTGCCATAGTCCCCCACAGGGTCTTCCGCGCCGCTGACGAGGAGAATGGACAGGTCTTTCGGTACATCCTTGAACCATTTAGGCTCATTGGACTCTTTATTGCACTGCACCAGGTCATGCATGCCCTGGACGGTAAAGAGAAAACCGCAGTAGGGATCGGATACATAGCGGTCAACGATCTCCTGATCCCGGGTCAGCCAGTCGAAGGCAGTTCGGTGCTCGAACCGCTTGCCATAGCTGCCGAAGGCCAGTTTGTCCATGGTTTTGCTCTTGTGTTTTTTACCTTTCAGTTTCGCGATCACGGAAGCTGCCGCGAGTCCCGTACCCGCCGCAGGGTTAGGACCGCCAGTCCCCATGTAGATCGCGCCGTCAAAGGGATTGTCCGGATACCAGGATGTATAGAGGCGGCAGAGGAAGGAACCCATGGAATGACCCATGACGATGAGGCGGGCGCCAGGATGCTCTGCCCGGGCCCGGAGCACCATGATCCGCAGGTCATCCACGAGTCCCCGGTAACCGTCCCGTTCACCGAACCATCCGCCGTCCCGCAGGTTTTCGTTGGACATGCCGTGGTTCGCCATGTCATGCATATATACGGTGATGCCGTGCTCCGTCAGGAACGTGATAAATCCCAGGTACCGCTCCTGATGCTCCGCCATGCCGTGGTTGATCACGAGGACAGTTTCTGCCGGGTCAATGACGGCAGGATCAGTGTCGATCGCATTGGATCCTGCTGGGTCGCCGCCCGCAGAATTTGTGACCACTGGGTTGGCATTGGAACCGACAGCGCCGGAAATGTCAGCGCAGCCGCCCCCAGCCGTTCTGTCCGGCGAATAGCAGCTTGCGGCAATGGTGCACACACCAGTTGCTGACTGAAAGGTAAAATTCTGTCTCTTCATACAATTCTCTCCCCGTCCTTGTCAATAGACTGAATATTTTACGTAACGTTCAAATCTCACTGTCCTCAGTATACCGATATTGGAAATTAATTGCAATGAAATAAATGCGAATTTAATTGATCTAAGGAGTGGGGTTCCAAATAAAAGAGGCAGTCCGTTTCATTGCCCTGACGCTCAATTGCGGCCAGGGTTGTCTACCGCAGCCTGTCCAGAACGTGATGGTAGACCTAAACGACCCTTCTGGGTCTACCCAGATGTCAAATCGCGGCCAGGGTTGTCTACCGCAGCCTGTCCAGAACGCAATGGTAGACCTAAACCGCCCTCCTGGGTCTACCCAGATGTCAAATCGCGGCCAGGGTTGTCTACCGCGGCCTGTCCAGAACGTGATGGTAGACCTGTATTGCCCGCTGTGTCTACCCTGATGTCAAATCGCCACCAGGGTTGTCTACCGCAGCCTGTCTAGAACACGAAGGTAGACCTGTACTGCCCGCTGGGTCTACCTGGGTGCGAGTTTACATGGCGGGATAGCCAATTTGTGCCCAAGTACTTTGATTCGCAATCTCACGAGAGGGCCGCATTCGTAAGGGTCGCAATTTATGCAGCAGCGCGATATATTGCGTCAGACACAAAGAAGCGCTGATCCTGTGCAAGGGGCGCACCCGTAAAGAGCGTACTCGCAAAGGTCGCCCTTTACCTAAGGATCAGCGTGAATATAATGGATTAGTTTGTAAACCAGCTGCCGGCGTGGGGGCTATTCCTCAAAAAGCGCCACAACTCTTGCCCAGCCGGCGGAGGCTGCCTTGATCTTCACGGGGAAGCAGCAGACCGTATAGCCGGTTACGGGAAGAGCTTCCAGGTTCGTCAGCTTTTCCATATGGCAGTAGGCTGCTTCGGCGCCTGCCCGGTGTCCTTCCCAGATGATGGAGGCGTCGCCGGTTTCGTTGAACATCTTGGCCTCATAGGGCAGGGGAACGTCCCAGCTCCAGGCGTCCGTACCGCAGACATGTACGCCTTTGTCTATCATCCACAGCGTGGCTTCTTTGCTGACGCCGCATCCTGCGGTAAGGTATTCCGGTGTGCCCCAGCGCTTATCTGCTCCAGTGTTCAGCAGGAGAATATCTCCGGGCTGCAGGTCATAGCCGACCTTCTCGAAATACTCTTCAAAGTCAGCTGGCATGATGCGATATCCGTCGGGTTTGTCGCGCATATCTACCTTAACGCCGTTTCCGATGCACCATTCCAGAGGAACCTGATCGATGGTCCAGGCCTTCTCCCCGCCGTTCATGGTCGGATAGTAGTGCCAGGGAGCATCCAGGTGGGTACCGGAATGGGTGCAGAGCTGAACGAAATCGATGGCCCATCCATTGCCTTCCGGGAGGTCATCCATACTGGCCCCGGGGAAGAAGTTCGTCATTCCTGGCGCTGTTTCTTTATGATCCATTCGCTGGATATGCGGAATCTGCTGCTCCGGATCGCTGGGGACATCTTCTTCTAACAGCATGCTGATATCAATGATCTTCTTGATTTTCATAATCTGCTCTCCTTATATGATCTTATTCCGCAGTACGCCGATGCCGCCGATCTCCATAACGACTTCGTCCCCGGGCTCAAGCCAGAAGTGATTCGGATCTGTTACGCCCAGCTCCAGCAGGCAGCCGTTGCCAACGGTGCCGGAACCCAGCACTTCGTTCGGGTAGATTGTAACATTCTTAGAGACGTGCTCTATGATCGCCGGGAATGTGTGAAGTACGGTCTTATAGTTGCCGTCGGTGATCTTTTTTCCGTTGATATGTACTGTCATCGGCACGTCAAAGCGGCCGTCCGCTGTCCTGTACTGTTCAAACTCATCTTTTGTGACGATGCAGGGCCCCATGGAGGTAGCGAAGTCCTTGCCCTTGGCAGGTCCAAGGCCGCAGCCGATCTCCGGCGCCTGCAGGTCTCTGGCGGACCAGTCGTTCAGTACGGAATAGCCGAAGATATAGTCGTCGGCGGACTCTGCAGAAATATCTTTACCTGATTTGCCGATGATCGCTGCCAGCTCGCATTCGTAATCCATGCGCTGACAGCCGTCAGGTCTCTTCACCTCAGCCTCCGGTCCCACGAAGGACTTGCTGTTGCTGAAATAGAAAACCGGCTTTTTATAGTAATATTCAGGAACTTTCATGTTGAAAAGCTGCGCGGAATGTTCTGTATGCTCCTTGAAAGACATAAAGTCACGGAAAGATGCCGGCATGGGAAGAGGACAGAGCAGTTCAACATCCTCCAAAGCATAGTCCGCTTTTGCATCCTGATATTTTTTCTTCAGGATCGGCATATACTTCTCGTTGTCTTCAATAAATGCACTGATGGTATCCGGCAGTTCGCCGCCGCTTGCCTTGGCCATATCTACGATGCCGCCGTCTGCAGCGATCCATCCGGAGCGTACCTTACCTTCTGTTTTAAACGTTACGAGTTTCAAATTCACCGCCTCCTCTAAACTGTGAATCCATCTGTAATTTTTTTAATATTCTAGCATTTACTGCCTGACATTTCAAGTGCTGCGCGGAACGCAGAAGCATCCGACAGCGGGCCGGTCAGGACTTTGTTCCTGAATCCGTGATCACCGCCGAACTCACCAGCTCATCCACGAGCTCCAGTGCTCCTTCAGCGATCTGGTCCTCCGGTTTCTTCTCTTTCATGGACGCAGTGTAATATCCCCAGAAGCCCAGGGTGAGGAAGGCGCTGAGCTGGCGGGTATCGTAGGCATGTCGTCCGTCAATGTGGTATTCTATCTCAAACTCCTCAATTTTATTCAGCATATAGGAGTAGTAAGACAGGGAGAGATCCATGTTGTCCTGGACGTTCAGCCTGCGGAAAAACCAGGGGTATTCCCTGTGCTGGCGGACAAGGGTCATGACGAGATGGCGGCACGTCAGGCGCAGGTCGTTCGCGGGATTTTCCTTCAGCTGCAGTTCGAGGAAAGCGGACTTCATCTCCTGGAACATGTCTTCAAAAACAGCGTCCAGCAGTTCATACTTATCATCATAGTATGTGTAAAATGTGATTCTGCTGGTGTTGGCTTCCTTACACAGATCCGTAACGCGGATGCGGTCGAAGGGCATCCGGGCCAGCATATTGCACAGCGTCTGCTTAAGATTTGCTTTTGTTTTTACGATTCTGCGATCTTCCATAATAACAGTGCCTTTCCTGATTAAACATAACAACAATTTCCTGAAATTGTATCAATAAATAGTCAGAACACCTGACCTGTCATTGTGTGTTTTTTGATTTTCCTGTAAGTTTACAGTAATTATACACTTGCAATGCAAAATTAGCAAAGGGATATGGAAAGTAATTAGAGGGAATCTGATGAATATCGTTTTCATAACGCCGGCGCCCGGTCTTAGACGGATACCGTTTTACCGCTGGGGCGGAAAAATATACGGTCAGTCCAATTCCGTAACCGGGCCGCTGATCCTGGGAGGGATCCTGAAGAGAGGGGGCCACCACGTAGAGGTTTACGAAGAGCTGAACGGCGGTATCAATATGCGAAAACTGCTGAAGACCACAGATGTCTTCTGCTTCTCCATTATGACATCCAACGCGCCCCGGGCTTACGACCTGGGGGATCAGATCCACAGGGAATCCGGGGCGCGCGTTGTCATGGGAGGCATGCATGCTTCCTGGCTGCCCGACGAGGCTCTGCGGCACGCGGACCAGGTGATCATAGGCGAAGGGGAAAAGGTGATCCTGGATGTGATCGAGGGACGCATAAGGGACAAAGTCGTGACGGGCATTCCCATCAGCGATCTGGACGAGGTGCCCTATCCGGATTATTCCATACTGAAGACGCCCTGTGTGGCGGCTAATGTGATTTCCACAAGGGGCTGCCCCTATCGCTGTACATTCTGCACCACGTCCAGAATGTTCTCGCCCTACAGGCAGCGCTCGGTAGACAACGTAATCGAAGAGATCCGCATGTATAAAAACATGGGGTTCCGATACATGAATTTTGAGGACGACAACTTCACCGCGGACAAAGAACGGGCCAAGGAGATCTGCCGCCGGATGATCAGGGAAAACCTCGTATTTAAGGAATCTTTTTTCTTCGGCAGAACAGATATGGCCAACGATGAAGAACTGCTGCAGCTCCTCCATGACGCACATCTGACCAGGGTTTTGATCGGCATCGAATCCCTGAATCAGAAAGCGCTAAATTCCATACATAAGGGACAGAAGGTGCAGGATATCCGGGATGCAGGCAAGGCATGCGAGAAGTACGGGATACGGATCATCGCAAGTATTGTGCTCGGTCTGGATGACGACACGGCAGAGGACATTCGGCGCAGTGTGGACTTCGCCAGAGAGATCCATGCCTATCAGCTGCAGCCCGCAATCCTGACACCCTATCCCGGTACACCGGTCTTCCAGTCCTTTGAAGAGGGTAATCGAATGATCACCCACGACTGGAGTCAGTTTGACATGATGAACGTAACGTTCCAGCCGGCGAATATGACGCCCTGGGAACTGCAGGAGCAGTTCTACAGCTCATTGAAATACTTTTATGATTTCAAATCTTCCAAGGAGATCGGAAAGATATTCGGGAAGGAATACGGACGGAGGAGATGGGGACTTGCCTTTATGTGCCGCCTGGGCGTATGGGCAGCTCATTTCTGTTCAAAACACGTGAAGGCGACGTCCTACTGGAAACTGAAACACTATCAGGCAGGTGACCGGGACATGGACGGAACGGTCACAGAGCAGGTCCGGCCTCTGATCCAGGAAAGCTGCGAGCACCTGACCCGGGTAGAGATTCAGACGGCAAAAGAAGGAAAGAAACACGCGTAAAATCCATATATTGCAATAGTATACTATAAGCAGAAGGGGATCGGTCTCATAGCCGGTCCTTTTCTGTTGGGCGGCATGTGGAATTCGGCGGGAAAGTAAAGTATAATATAAAAGAAAAGCGGTATTCCGCGAAGAAATGCAGCAAGTATCATGAGTCAGCTGCAGTTTATAAGTATGAATTTTGAGTGAGGAAGAAATATGAATGATCCGGCATGGACGCTGATCTGCGGCGCCATGGTGTTTTTTATGCAGGCGGGTTTTACCTGCCATGAAGCGGGATTCGTACAGAGCAAGAATGTGATCGCCGTAGCCATAGAGAACCTGCTGACGTTTATGATCACGGTTGTTTTATATACGTTTATCGGGTTTCCGATCATGTACGGAGAGACGGTCTTTGAACTCAGCACGAATCAGATCCCGGACCTGTTTCTCGATATGATGTTTGCCGCGGTCAGTGTTACGATTTTTGCGGGTTCTATGGCTGAGAGGACCAAGTTGTCTGCGCTGCTGGTGGGCAGTGTTTTTGCCAGTGCATTGATTTATCCGATGTTCGGCCGATGGGCCTGGGGACAGGCAGGCGCTGCGGGCAGCGGATGGCTTGCTGCCATGGGGTATATGGATTTCGCCGGCGCGTCAGTTATCCATATGACGGCAGGCGCCATGGCGCTGGCAGGACTCCTTGTGGTCGGCCGCCGCAGGGAGATGAAAAAGGGCAAGTCCAACATACCCCTTGCCACCCTTGGCGTGTTCATCCTCTGGTTTGGCTGGATGGGATTTAACGGAGGCCGGGCAGAGCCGTCTCAGGCAGGCATGGTGTTCTTTAATACGACCATGGCGGCATCTTGCGGCATGGCCGGGGCGCTGCTTTCCAATCTGCTTTTCAGACGGAAGGGGCGCTACCTGATCTCTATCTTTAATGGTGTTCTCGGGGGTCTTGTTGCGGTCACCGCTGTTTCCGGCTATACCGGCATTATGGGCGCTGTCATCATCGGTTTTGCTGCAGGCGTCTGTGCGGACTGGACGCAGGTGCTGATGGAGAAACTTCAGATCGATGACATTGTCAATGCGGTTCCGGTCCATCTGACAGGGGGCGTCGTGGGCATACTGCTGCTCCCCTTTGTATGCCCTCATTCGGAACTTATTACCGGCAATCTCATGGAGCAGCTGGGCATTCAGTTTGTCGGCGTCCTGGTGAACCTGGGCTGGACATTCCTGCTGTCTTATCTGATGTTCCGGATCATCGACAAGGTGAGCGGCGTGCGGGTAACACCGGAGGAAGAAGAAAAGGGACAGAACATTGTAGAATTCAACGATCTCTACTCCTGGGAATATTATATGGAAGTGTCCTCCTATGAGGCAGAGATCAATGAGCAGAACAAGGTTCTGAGTCAGCAGTCCCGGCTGCTGGCTGAGACAGAAGATGTTGAGAGAAAAAAGCTTGCCCGGGAGCTTCACGACAGTCTGGGACAGAGTCTGGCCGCGCTGAAACTCGTACTGAAAATGAAGACGGACAAGAGTCAGGAGAAGGCTCTGGAGCTGGCGGAAAACAGCATCAGCGAGATGAGAAGCATCCTGAACGATCTGGCGCCTGCGGGGCTGAAAGACGGACTGGGCAGCGGACTGAAAACAATGGCAGCGGAGCTCTCTCAGCTGCCGCAGCTCACCTGTTCTTACAGGCAGGATGGTGACCTGCCCGATTTCGATGAGACCCAGAGCCTGAATCTGTACCGTCTTGTACAGGAAGCGCTGACCAATGTGGTCAAACACAGCGGGGCGGCAGAAGCCCGGGTCTGGTGCCGGACGGAAGAGGAGCGGTTTCTCATTACTGTTGAGGACAATGGCAGGGGATTTGACGCAGCCAGACAGCGGCATGGGATCGGGCTGGACTCTATGAGAGAGCGGGCGGCGATGGTGGGCGGGACCGTGTCCATAGATTCCCGCCAGGGAGAAGGAACGAAAATTACGGTGGAGGTGCCTCTTAATGGACGGTGAGAAAATCAGGATCTTTATTGCGGATGATCATAAAATGCTCCGGGAGTCTCTGTGCATGCTCCTTGAGATGGAAGACGACTTTACCGTAGCAGGTCAGGCGGCGGATGGAGCAGAGTGCCTGCAGCTTCTTGAGAAAACAGATACAGATATCCTACTCCTGGACGTCTCCATGCCGACGGTAAATGGATTGGAAGTGGCCCGGCAGGTGCAGAAGAGTTGGCCCTCGGTCAAAACGATCATGCTGACCATGCATAAGAATGAGGACATGCTGGCGGAGGCATTCTTCCACGGGGCGAAGGGATATGTGCTGAAGGAAAATGCCTTCGAAGAGCTGGCTCAGGCCATCCGCACGGTAAAGGACGGTCAGGTCTTTGTATCCCGGGAACTTGCACCCATACTGCTCAGCGGATTCATGGAAAATGAGCGCCAGGGCAAAGACCTGTCCGGCCGGGAAATGGAAGTGCTGAAACTCCTTGCGGAGGGCCACAGCAATAAGGAGATCGCGGATATTCTGTCTATTTCTGTGAAGACCGTGGAGAACCACCGGGCCAGTATCATGCATAAGCATCACTTCCGCAACATCACGGATCTGGTGCTCTATGCCGTGCGCAATCATATCATAGAAGTTTAAGATGCAGGAACAAAGCCCTGACCGGCCTTTATTCCTGCTCATTAAAATGAGGAGTTTTCCCCGAAAAAATAGGGAGTTTTACGGATGGTTCGTAAAGCTCCTTTTTTTTAAACTATATATAGAAGTTGAGAGAGAATCATTGAAAGGAGTGAGAAAAAATGATCGATCACGGTGATACTGCCTTTATGATGGTATGTGCAGCCCTGGTATTTATTATGACGCCGGGCGTCGCGTTCTTCTACGGCGGCCTTGTTAACAAGAAAAACGTTCTGACGATTATGATGCAGAGCTTTATATCCATGGGCGTTGTAACTATCATCTGGTTTATTTTCGGATTTTCCATGGCTTTCGGACCGGATATCGGCGGAATTATCGGAGGCGCCAAATACTGTTTCCTGAACGCGGTGGGAATGGATCCGAATCCCGCTTACAGCAAGACGATCCCGTTCTTTACCTATTTCAGTTATCAGGAGATGTTTGCGATCCTGACTCCGGCGCTGATAACCGGCGCCTTTGCGGACCGGGTTAATTTTAAGAGTTACCTCGTGTTCCTTGTGTTCTGGAGCATCCTTATTTATGCTCCCCTGTGCCACTGGGTATGGGGCGGCGGATTCCTGGGACAGCTTGGCGTCGTTGACTTCGCCGGCGGCATCGTTGTACATGCCAGCGCAGGTATGGCAGCCCTGGCATCCGTATTCTTTGTAGGTAAACGTCATGTCCAGAGCAAGGATGACCTGGAACCTCATAACGTCACTCATGTAGCACTGGGAACCGGCCTCCTGTGGTTCGGCTGGTTCGGATTCAACGCAGGCGGCGCTCTGGGCGCAAACGGCCTGGCCGCTATCGCGTTTGTCAATACAGATCTCGGCGCATCCTTCGCCATGATCTCCTGGCTGATCATTTCCTGGATCAAGGATGGAAAGCCCAGTTTCGTAGGAGTCATGACAGGCGCTCTGGCAGGACTTGCCACAGTAACTCCGGCAGCGGGCTACATCAAGCCCTGGTCAGCAGTCATCGTCGGTCTCGCTGCTGGTATCGTATGTTACTATGCGGTTCAGTTTAAGAATCGCAGGGGCTGGGACGACGCGCTGGACGTATGGGGTGTTCACGGCGTAGGCGGCATTCTGGGAACCATCCTGACCGGCGTGTTCGCAGCTTCCTCTGTCAATGGCGTCAGCGGCCTGATCGAAGGAGACGTTCACCAGTTCCTGATCCAGCTCGGCGCAACCGTATTTGCCGGCGTCTATGCCTTTGCCGTCACATGGCTGATCCTGAAGGTGGTCAACTGCTTCCTGCCCGTCCGTGTCTCGGAAGAAGCGGAAGAGGAAGGACTGGACGAAGCACTCCATCACGAAGAGGCATATCACATTTAAATTCGATTTGCCGCGAATGGGCGAATTGAATAATCATCTGACAGAAAGGGCAGCTTATCCCGCGGGGAAGGCTGTCCTTTGTTGTGAAAATATCATTAAGAGAAAGTCCCGCGCGTAAATGTTAAATAACAATTGAAGTACAGAAAACTGTACGTTATAATATAATAAAAACCGAGGAGGTATGGAACGATGCTGGCAGTAAACTATACAAATCTTCGTGAAAACATGAAAAGCTATATGGACCGTGTAAACGATGACTATGAAACACTGGTTGTCACGAGAAAGGATAACCGGAATGTTGTCATGATGTCAGAAGAATCCTACAACAATCTGATGGAAAATATTTATGTGATGGGAAGTCAGGCGAACTATGACTGGCTTATGGAATCAAAAAAGCAGTTGGAAAAGGGAATGGTATCCGTCCACGGTCTGATTGAGGCAGAATCCGATGAATAAAGTATTTACGCATAATGGCTGGAAGGATTATGTGTATTGGCAGACGGAGGATCGAAAGACTTTAAAAAAGATAAATCAGCTGCTTGAGGATATTTCCCGAAATGGAAATGAAGGGCTGGGAAAGCCAGAACCGCTGGTTGGCGATTTATCAGGATTCTGGAGCCGTCGGATCAATGACAAAGAACGTTTGATTTATCGAATTGATGAAGAGAATATTTATATTCTCGGATGCAGGTATCACTGTAAGGAGAACTAAAATGGATGCAGGCAGCTGTCTTTTTGAACTCAGGAAAATGGCGCGGAAAGATCCGGAAATAAGGCAGAGGCTGCTGGACAGCCGCAGGGAGAAGGATCCGGTGACGGCATTCTGCCGCGTAAGCAGAGATCTTGGATATGAGATCTACCCCATGGATCTGGTGTGCGCCGGAGAGGAGATGATCGCCCAGATGAAGCGCAGCATAAACGGCGGCGGGGAAAATCATCCGGATCTTTTGGGCGAAGACGATTATTACGAGCAGTTTATGAAGGATCTGGAGACGATGGAGCAGCCCGCAGCTGGCGGCAGAAGGTGGTAAGAAGTGATAGAAGAAACGAACGTGCTGAAGAACATTGGAACGGATATTAAGGATTTTCTCTACGGGTATATCGGCGCAAAGAGCCTGACCTATACGCCGGGGGAGAAAGAGGCGGAATATTATCTGATGGACAGGCTGGGAAAGATCCCCTATTTCCGGGAACACCCGGAATTCTACGGCACCTATGGTATCGAAGGCGATCCCTTTGACAGAAAAGTCTCCTATGCCATGGTCAGGGGAACGGGAAATGATACGGTGGTCCTGATCCATCACAACGATGTAGTGGACGTGGAAGACTATAAGCTTCTTAAGCCTCTGGCATTCTCGCCGGATGAGCTGGGGGAGGAACTGAAGAAGATCAGCGGCTCCCTCCCGGAAGATGCCCGGCAGGATCTGGCTTCCGGAGACTGGCTCTTCGGCAGGGGCGGCTGCGACATGAAGGGCGGCGGCTCCATCCAGTTCAGCCTGCTGGAGCGGTATTCCCGGCTGAAGGATTTCCGGGGGAACGTGATCGTCACTGCAGTCCCTGACGAAGAGAACATGTCCGCAGGCATGCGGGCGGCTGTGAAGCTGCTGGCTGAACTGAAGGAGAAATACGGCCTGGAATACAAGATGATGATCAACTCCGAGCCTCACCAGCGGAAGGACCCGGAAACCGGCGTATTTTCCGAAGGAACTGTAGGGAAGATCATGCCCTTTGTATATGTCAGGGGTTATCTGTCCCATATCGGAAAGGTCTATGAGGGACTGAACCCGGTCAATCTGCTCAGCGAGATCGTCCGACGCACGGAGCTGAATATCGACTTTTCCGATGTAGTGGGCGATGAGTGCGCGCCTCCGCCAACATGGCTTTGTATGAAAGACAGCAAGACGCACTATGACGTTTCCATGCCTATTTCCTCCTACGGCTGCTTCAGCATACTGACGCTGAACCAGCGGCCTTCCGCTGTCCTTTCCAGAGTGAAGAAAATCTGCGAAGAGTCTTTCGACGCGGTGATTCAGGATATGAACGAGAGTTACCGCAGATTCTGCGAGGCGGCGAAGCCTGTGGCACAGGCGCTTCCCTGGAAGACGAAGGTGATGGATTTTAATGAGCTGTTTGCGGAAGCAGAAAACACCTACGGCGAGCGTTTCCGCAATGACTACAAATCCCGGATGGGCGAGATCCTCCAGCAGGTTGCGGACGGGGAGCTTGACCTGATCCAGAGCAACCTGAAGATCGTGGAGTTCGTATATGAGTACATCGATGATCTTTCCCCCCGGGTCGTGTACGGGCTGATCCCGCCCTATTATCCCAGTGTATCGAATATTTATTTCCAAGGAATGGATCCTGCGGCTGAGAACCTCTATGATGACCTGAACCGCTATGCGGAAGAAAATTTCGGTCAGCATTACAACAGGGAATACTTCTATACAGGAATCTGCGATCTCTCCTTCTCCAGCATAACGGACGGACAGGAGATCTACCAGGCGCTGGAGGAGTCCATGCCTCTGCTGGGGCATTACTACGATCTTCCGGTGGATGCGATCGAAGCGATCTCCATGCCCTGCATCAATATAGGACCCTGGGGAAAGGATTTCCACAAAGTGACGGAGCGTGTGAATAAGACGGACCTCTGTGAGCGCACGCCCCGGCTGCTGAACCGCGCCATAGAATTGATTCTCGCATAGGACTAAAACAGGTATCTGTGCTACAATAAGGATATTGAAATCTATTGTAAAGCGGGGAGAAAGCGATGAGAAAGCTGCCGATCGGAATTCAGTCCTTTGAGGATATCCGCAGGAATGGATACCTGTATGTCGATAAAACCGAATATATCTGGAAGCTGGCTTTTGCCGGCAAATCATACTTTCTGAGCCGTCCAAGGCGTTTCGGGAAAAGTCTGCTTGTCTCCGCGATGGAAGCGTATTTCAGGGGGCGGAAAGAACTTTTCTGCGGCCTTGCTGCGGAAAGGCTCAGAGAACAGAACGGGGAACCGTGGACGGAATATCCGGTGATCCGTTTCAGTCTGTCCGGCGGGGCGTACAGCGAACCGGATGGACTGCCGGATCAGCTCAGCAATGTGCTGAGGAAGTCAGCCCGGGAATACGGCATTCCGGATGGCTCCATAACAGGGCAGACGCTGCCCGTTAGGTTTCGCAACCTGATCAGCGCGCTGCATGAGAGCGCAGGTCAGCCGGTTGTTGTTCTTGTGGATGAGTATGATAAGCCTCTTCTTGCGAATGCTGCTGATAATCCGGAAATGGAAGAGAAGAATCGTGAAATATTCCAGTCGTTCTTCAGCATTCTGAAAGACGCGGATGACGATCTTAAATTTGTTTTTATCACAGGCGTGACGAAGTTCAGTAAAACATCGATTTTCTCTGACCTCAATCAGATGAGGGATATATCGCTGCTGCCTGCCTATTCTGCGATCTGCGGAATTACAGAGACAGAACTGACGGATAATTTTGCTCCTGAAATCGACGCCATGGCGGAAGCGCAGGGTATGAGCGAGGCAGAAACAAAGGCTGAACTGGCCAGAATGTACGACGGGTATCATTTCAGTAAAAATATGGAGGGCATTTACAATCCCTTCAGCATCCTGAACGCCCTATCCGATCAGGAATTCGGCAGCTATTGGTTTGAAACAGGAACGCCGAAATTCCTGTATAAGAAGCTGATGCAGTCAGGGAGGCCGGTTCAGGAGTTTACTGACGGCGTCAGCGCGACGGAAGCGAGAATCAGCAATTACCGTGCAGACGATGAAGATCTTGTGCCGCTGTATTACCAGTCCGGATATCTGACGATCACCGGATATGACCGACGTTTTCACTCGTTTACCCTTTCCTATCCAAATGATGAGGTAAAATACGGATACCTGGAATCACTTATCCCTATGGTCAGTCCGCGATACTCTGCACCGGACGGTGCTTTCAGTGCAGAAAAGATGACAGGCTACCTTTCAGAGGGCGATGCACAGTCATTTATGGTGATGCTTCAGGCACTGCTTGCAGGCATCCCTTATCATGAAGGAAAAGCGCCGGATAATGAACAGGAGTGGCGAAATGTAATCTATGCCGTTTTCACTGTTCTGGGGCAGTATGTTCACGCTGAAGTTCATTCGGCAGGGGGACGCAGCGACTGCATCGTCGAAAATGAGAAATACGTGTATATATTTGAATTTAAAAAGGGGAAGACTGCGGAAGAGGCTCTGCAGCAGATCGACCAGCGCGGCTATGCCCGGCCTTATGGGGCGGATGCGAGGACGGTGATAAAGATCGGAGCATCGTTCTCTGAAGAACAGAGGACGCTCGGCGAATGGAGAATTTCTGCTGACAAATAATATTATATTGCGATATGAGGTGAACCTATGCCCTTTCAGATCATAAGAAATGATATTACAAAAGTAAAAGCCGATGCGATAGTAAATACCGCCAATCCCAAACCTGTCATAGGAGACGGAACGGATCGGGCGATTTACAGTGCTGCGGGAGAAAAGCAGCTCCTTGCCCAGCGAAAGAAGATCGGCGTGATAGAGCCGGGACAGGCGAGGAGCACCGACGCCTTTCAGCTGCAGGCCAGGTATGTGATCCATACCGTAGGACCGGCGTGGATCGACGGGAATCACAGCGAACGGGAGATCCTGCATGATTGCTACCGGAATTCACTGGAGCTGGCGGATGAGCTGAAGTGCGGAAGTATCGCCTTTCCGCTTATCGCTACGGGGGTATATGGATTTCCGAAGGATGAGGCGCTGCAGATCGCACTTGCTGAAATCAGCCGTTTCCTGCTGACCAGCGACATGGACGTGATCCTGGTCGTCTTCGACCGAAAGGCATTTGAACTTTCCGGCAGGCTCATGAGCGATATCTCGGAATACATCGATGAGAACGGAGTTCACAGCATTGGCAGAGAAGAATACCGGGGCGGTAATGACCGGCGGCGGGAGTATCTGGACGCGCTGCGTGTCGCTGCTGATGCTGAACGGAGAGGCGAGGGGCAGGAGGGCATGTCTCTGCCAGCTCATCTGCAGGCAGCGAAGGGCATGCCAGCCGGAAAACCTCCGGCAGCAGGAGGCGAAAGCCTGGATGAACTGCTGGAAAATACCGGCGATACCTTCCAGCAGCGGCTGTTCCGGCTGATCGACGAGAAGGGCATGGATGACGTGGCAGTGTATAAGAAAGCGAATATCGACCGCAAGCTCTTCTCCCGCATCCGCTGCAATAAAGATTACCATCCGACGAAGAAGACAGCGGTCGCTCTCGCGATTGCTCTGGAGCTGGATATGCCCGCATTGCAGGATCTCCTGTCAAGGGCAGGGATTGCTTTGTCCCCCAGCAGCAGATTCGATCTGATCATCTCTTATTTCGTTAAAGAAAAAAACTATAACATTTATACGATCGATGCTGCGCTGTTCAACTACGGTCAGCCGACGCTCAGCAGTGAGAAATAGCGCTGCGGCGGCGCAGGCATCCGTAATTGTCGCCTGCCGGACGACCATATCGGAGCTCTTCTGGCGTATGCTTATCACAGAATAAAGAAAGCAGATACACCAGTAGAACAGGAGGTAAGATCATATGATAGGAGCGATCATAGGAGATATCGCAGGTTCGCGATTTGAATTCCATAATATTAAGACGAAGGACTTTGAGTTCCTGGCAGACGACTGTTATTTTACCGATGATACGGTGATGACCATTGCCGTAGCCAAGGCAGTAAGCCTTTGTGCCCCGGACCGCAGCGACCTGGCGGAGCTGACCATCCGCTGCATGCAGGAGATCGGCAGGCACTACCCCGGCTGCGGCTACGGCGGACGGTTCATCCGCTGGATGTTCGGTGATGATCCCCAGCCCTACAACAGCTGCGGGAACGGTTCTGCCATGCGTGTCAGCGCCTGCGGATTCGCCGCCAGGTCCCTTCAGGACGCGCTGGATATGGCGGAAATCACCGCTTCCGTGACCCATAACCATCCGGAGGGGATCAAGGGCGCCCAGGCGGCTGCAGCAGCGATCTGGCTGGCAAGGAATGGCAAGAGTATGAAAGAGATCCGCGCTTACATCGAGGAGAACTTCTACCCGATAGATTTTACATTAGAACAGATCCGTCCTACGTATATCCACGGTGCAGAAACTTGTCAGGCATCCATGCCTCAGGCGCTGGAAGGGTTCTTCGAATCCACGGGCTACGAGGATACCATCCGCAACTGTATCTCCATTGGAGGGGACTGCGATACAACATCCGCAATCGCCGGAGGGATAGCCCAGGCCTACTACGGCGTCCCTGCTGACCTCAGGAACCGAGCCCTGACCTACCTGACCCCGGAGCTTCGGGACACGCTGCTTGCGGCAGAGCAGCGGATCGGGATATTAAGAAAAAAGAGCTGTCTCCGGAGGCTATGATTCTTGCCTCCGGAGACAGCTCCGTTTTTTTGCAATAATCAATTGTTCAGTCGATTCCAGGCAGGATAATTATGCTGCCTGTTTGTAATCACGGTCTGCGGACGTCCATGTTTTCGCAGATCCTCTTGCAGCCGTGGCTTTTGCAGCTGCCTTTGCTTCCCTGTCTCTTCTCAGCAGCAGGCAGAAAACGACTATACCTGCCATAGCCATGATGAATGTCGATGTTCTTCCTGTCAGCAGAGTTGCCGCCGCGTTCAGAGCGATCCAGTAAATTGCCGTAAGTTCCGCCCAGCGAACAGCGCTGATGCTGTTTAATACGGTGTTGAGTTTTCTGCAGAATGTGTTAAAAGCCTTCATAATGTACCTCCTCTATCCACGTTGGGTTCTTTATTATTTTCTTTATCTTCTTCGTCAGGGCCTCAGGAGGCTTGCGCTTCTGTTGCTGCTCCTTCCCTTTCGACAAACAGATAATAGCATCTGCATTTTAATAAGTCAAATTAATGTATTTTAGTTTAACATAAAATATTATTATATGTATTTTATTCGGCTAAAGTGAAATCGGCTGCGGTCTGTTGATTTTTATTGCATTTCAGCTTGCACGGGCTTAATATGAGAGCATAAGCATTGTTATTTAAATTATGATAGTATAAGAAAGGCTTATATGAATATCAATTCCTGCATTGCTGTTCAGAAAATCATCGAGCTGGGTTCATTCACCGGCGCAGCAGAAGAACTGGGGTACACACAGCCTGCATTGAGTCAGAGCGTCACTGCCCTGGAAAAGGAACTTCAGGTTAAGATCCTGGACCGTTCTCGCTATGGTATCCGTCTTACCCCGGAGGGCGAACAGCTTTATCCTGCCATACAGCAGACCATCGCCGATTACCGGTCTATACAGGAGATTGCCGGTGAGATCAACGGTCTGGAATCAGGCATAGTCCGGCTCGTTGTGTTCTCCAGTGTTTCGTCCCGGTGGCTGCCCGGTCTGATCCGTGGCTTCTGGAAACAGTATCCCAATGTGAAATTCTATCTTCCCAGCGGGACTCTGGATACTATAGAAGAAATGATAATAACGGGCAAGGCGGACTTTGGATTTACTACCGCACCGGATAACAGCAATGGATTGAACACACAGCTCATCAAGAAAAGTGAATTCTGTGCAGTGATTCCCCAGGATCATCCGCTGGCGGACAGACCTTATGTGACATTGGAAGAACTGTCTGAAGAGAGTTTTCTGTTGGAAATCGGCGGCCAAACGGTCCAGGAGGCTTTTAGCGCTGCGGGAATAGAACCGACGATCCGGCTTGAGGTAGAAGACGATCCTTCTATCCTGTCCATGGTTCAGGACGGTCTGGGCGTGACGATCCTCCCTTACATGGTAATGAATCACGTGGACTACCGGGTCGCCGTCAAGCCGATCGTTCCGCTGATCACCCGGGATATCTATCTGATTTCCAAGGATCGCCGTCTGATGCCGGCAGCTAGCCGCCGCTTTATTGATTATATGTTTGCGCATATGGAAGCCTTTGACCTGTGAGTGTGCGGCGGCAGCGGCATCTGCAATTGTCGCCCGGCAGGCGACCACAGGCACCGCCTTCTGGTGTATCCTCAGTACATAATAAAGGTGCAGGACATATCAGGAGGCGTTCTGCTGTTAGAAAGACGGCAGGTCAGGCCTTTGTTGGAAGAGAAAAGGAGGAACGCATATGAGCAAAAGAGATGAAAATATCAGAATGCTGGACGAAACACTGGACATACTGGAGAAGGGATATTACGAAAAAGATGGAAGACGGACCGCACTGGAGCTGAGCCGGGAGCAGATGGAGGAATCCATCGTGCTGCTGCCGCAGGATATCCGTGAGATCGAGGGAGATGACAGCATGGAGAAGATCTTCTTCGCCGGGCGGTGCGGCGTGGGCGCGGAAAATGCAGACGCTCTGGAACTGGCAATGCAGCGCTATGAGGACTGCTGGTACATGTTTGACGGCGAGGAGAACAAGAATATTCTCGTGCTCAATCTGGCTAATCCAGTGCATCCTGGCGGGGGAGTGAGAAATGGCGCTCAGGCTCAGGAAGAGTCGCTGTGCCGCCGGAGTTCCCTGCTTGCGGCGCTGGAGAGCTCGGATGCTCAGCCGTATTACGAGTACAACGCCGGTCTCCGTACTCGAATGGGCTCGGATGCTGTAATTATAACGCCCAATGTGGAGATCATCCGGGACGAGCAGGGCGAACTGCTGGACGAGAGTGTAATTGTGTCTGTCATGACCTGCGCAGCGCCTTCTCTGTCCCGGGGGATAGAAGGCCTGTCCCAGGAGCAGTATGAGGCGATGGTGTACGGCAGGATCCGGGGGATGCTGACGGCTGCGGCTTTTTACGGGTACCGAGTCCTGGTCCTTGGGGCTTTCGGATGCGGCGCCTTCCATAACGACGCCCATGTTGTGTCGGATATTTTCTACCAGGTAATGAAGGAGTTCGAATACAACGACATGCATCTGAAGGATTTCTTCCGGCGGATCGATTTCGCCGTTCTGGACCATTCGCGGGATCAGTACAACTACAGAGAGTTTGCCCGGAATTTCAGCAATTTTTACCGGGATGAGGATCAGGCAGAATATGACGATGCTCGCAGCCGGGTTCTGGCGAGGGAGGCTCATCTTGACCAGATCCGCGGCTGCATGCTGGGCGGAGCTGTGGGCGACGCCCTGGGATATCCGGTGGAATTCCTGGACTCAGGGTCGATAGATCAGAAATACGGGCGGTCGGGGATCCAGTCCTATGATCTTGATCCTGCGACAGGCAAAGCCCTGATTTCTGACGATACCCAGATGACGCTGTATACCGCTGCAGGGATCATGGTGGGTGATACGAGACTGCACATGAGAGGAGTAGGGGCGCATCCTCACAACTACGTGGCAGGCGCTTACCTGGACTGGCTCGCTACGCAGGAAATGACGATTCAGGAATGGCAGAGAAAGGTCAGCCGCAAAGAAATCTGGCAGAGGACATGGCTGAATGATGTACCGGAACTCTTCAGCCAGCGGGCGCCGGGAACGACATGCCTGACTGCCCTGGAGGAATTCCGGGAGGGCAATGGGCAGAGCATCGATCATCCGCGGAATAACAGCAAGGGATGCGGCGGGATCATGCGGGTCGCTCCTCTGGCACTTTACTACGATAATGTAGATGAGAAATCCATGGCCCGGGAAGGAGCGGAGATCGCGGCGATCACCCATGGAAACTCCCTGGGCTATATTCCGGCTGCTGTGATCACACTGATCATAAACCAGATCGTCTTCGGCAAGGGCGGCAGGAAACGAACCCTTAAGTCGATGGTGATCGATGCCAGGGATAAGGTTCGCCGGTACTTTAAGGATGATAAGCATATCGGGACGGTCTGTGATCTTATCGACCAGGCCATCAGTCTTTCGGAAAATGAGGAGGGTGACAGAGAAAACATCCGGCGCCTGGGCGAAGGCTGGGTCGCGGAGGAGACCATGGCTATCGCCATCTACTGCAGCTTGCGGCATCAGGATGACTTTTCCGCAGGCGTCATCGCCGCCGTCAACCACAGCGGAGACAGCGACTCTACCGGGGCAGTCACAGGAAATATCCTGGGCGCACTGCTGGGCTTCAGCAGCATTGAGGAAAAGTGGACGCGGGATCTGGAACTGAAAGATGTGATTCAGGAGGTCGCCGATGATCTGTGCCATCGATGCATCATGAACGAGTATACTGTTTACTGGGATCCGAACTGGGAGACGAAGTATATGGAGATGCACAGGCCGGGAGCAGAACGTCTTCCGAAGGCAGAAGAAGATGAGTCTGATGAGGAATTCGATGCAGAGGCGTTCATCAACTCTTCGGATTTTGACAAGATCAATGAGCTCCTGCGGAACGGGGGACTTGGCTGACCGGACGGCGCCTATAGACACGTACTTCCTGAGGAACAGGCTTGACAGGCTTTGTGAAAAGTACTATGTTCAAATTGAGTAAATTTGCTGACATTAACAACGATAAGAATAACAGCAGGGGTTGATGACCTGATCTGCAGGAGGTGGAAAGAATGACTTACGGGTATCAGAATCTGGGAAGCGGACTGTATCAGTTCCATGTGGGAACCACGTCTCATACCGAAATGATCGACATGACGGAGCAGATCCAGAAGATCGTTTCTGACAGCGGCGTGCTGGAAGGAACATGCCTGGTATACATCCCGCACACAACGGCAGCGGTGACGATCAACGAGAATGCGGATGAGAATGTGCAGGTTGATTTTATGAAGGAAATCAATAAGATCGTCCCCTGGGAGGACAACTATCAGCATGCAGAAGGCAATGTCGCCGCTCATCTCAAGGCTTCCATGATGGGATTCTCGGAAACGCTGATCATCCATGGCGGCAGCCTGGTGCTGGGAACATGGCAGGGGATCTATTTCCTGGAATATGACGGCGCCCGGCGCAGGACAGTCTACGTAAAGATCAGCGGGTGAAGGCGTCTCAGAAGATGGGGCATCGGTGCATATCGGGAGGACGGTCCAGCCGGGGCTTTGTTACCGGCGCTGACGATCGTGCCTTCCGTACTGCTCCTGCTCCCGGCCTCCGCCAAGGCCCCTCTTCAGCAACGTAAATATGCCCAGGCCGATGCAGTATATCACGAAAACGACCAGGAAGCCGGTGAGTCCGGACACGATATCGCCGAACTCCATATTTCCTGTACCCGTGAGTCCCTGACCGATCTCTATGGCGAAGGTGATCCCCACGAGCACGGTGAAGACATAGAGGAACGTGATGACGATGGTCATTCCCCGGCGGCTGAGCCACAGGAAGATCGGGTGCAGGATCAGCACCATCGCTCCGCCCAGCAGACCAATGACGATAAAGTGCAGCTGCTTGTCTGTATAGTTATATCCTCTGACATTGTTGATATTCATCAGCCAGGCATGGATGCGGGCGATGAACATGACCAGTGAGTATAGTATGCTTTCCATAAATTTCCCCTTTCGAATTGATTACAGTATTATAGCACAGAAGGGGAAAACCCACACGGATGCGTTAAAGTATTCCGTGCTTTTTTAATTTGTTGTACAAAGTCTGGCGAGAAATAGATAATTCTTTGGCTGCATGGGTGATATTATATCTGTTCCTTACGTAAGCCTGGGCAAGGATCTCTTTTTCAAAAGCATCCATTTGCTGTGCGAGGGTCTGTCCGGGCTGGATCATACCGGCTGAGGAATCTATCGGGGACAAAGACCTAATGGATGGTTCAGCAGAATTGTTTGGATCCTGCATATCTTGAGACAGATCGTTAGCAAGAAAATTGGTAATAGGCGATGAACTCCGAAACATGTATTCCGGGATATCATCCATTGTGACCTCACCCCGCGTTTTGATATTGCATACATACTCGCATACGTTCTTCAGTTCGCGGACATTTCCCTCCCAGGGATAGCGCATAAAAAAGTTCAAAACTTCGTCTGAGAGGCCGATGATGCTGCGGTTCAGCAGTGCATCATAGTGCTGGATGTAATGTTCACAGAGCAGTGGTATATCATCGGGCCGCTTGCGCAGAGGCGGTATTGTAAAACTGGCAACATTCAGACGGTACAGTAGATCTCGGCGAAATTCTCCGCGCTCTATCATCTTGTCCAGCATCTCATTTGTGGATGCAATGACGCGGACATCAATCTGCCGTTCAAAGTTTTCGCCTACGCGGCGGATAGAGTGGTTTTCCAGTGCCCGGAGGAGTTTGCCCTGCTGCTCCAGGGGCATGGAATTTACTTCGTCCAGATAGAGAGTCCCGCCTTCCGCAACCTCAAATAACCCGGCTTTATCAATGGCACCGGTAAAACTGCCTTTTGCTGAACCATATAAAATAGATTCCATCAGGTTCGGCGGTATGGCAGCGCAGTTCTGTATGATGAAGGGCTTGTTCCTTCGGGGGCTGTTTGCGTGTATCGTGTGAGCAATCAATTCCTTTCCGGTACCGGTTTCGCCGTAAATAAGAACATTCGCATTCCCGTTAGCGATACGCTGCAGTTTGACGAAGCTTTCAAGAAAGGCTTTGTTCTGTGTAATGATATCGCTGAAGTTGTATTTGGCCTGTGATATGTGATTTCTTACGCGGCCGGACCAACGGTTCTCAAGTTGGACGGACATTACCAGGCCGCCTACAAGGCCGGTATCATTTATCAGTGGATAGGCAGAATTCAGTACTTTCTTCGGAACACCGTTTACTTCAAACTGCTGGAGCTTATTCAAAATTGCCTTTTGCTGATCCATAGCCTGGAAAATCGTAAAATCCTCGCGGCGGAAAAATGGATATAGATCGAAAATAGAGCGGCCGATGACATTCTCGTACCGCAGCATGTTTATTTCATCATTAAAGTCTTCGTAATACATTACCTTGCCGTTAGTGTCTATGATCAGAATCAGGTCAGTCTGGGTGAAAATATCCCGGATCGCGCTGTCCATGACTACTTTTGCATAGGAATCTTTCGTTTTGCTGTTCATGGTAAAGCCTCTCAGTATGTTGAAAATTTATATAATGTCGTATAATAAAACAAATTGCTTTATAAGATTATATTATCATATCACAATAGTGTAAAAAATAGTAGACAAATAGAAAAAATACTAGACGATATGTCTTTGATTTGTTTACCGTTTCGGAAAAGATTCATGACTAGTAAGTAGTTAACAACGCAATAAAATTAATTAAGTTGAATAAAAAACAACGCTCTTTTCAACGATTTCAACGAGCTGCCTGTTTGGAGAAATAAAATAATTCTGGCGGGATTCCGATCTGGCACGCCTGATGCTTGTTATATTCGCATATTCGTGATGCATCTCAGGAATGAGTTAACACTTTAATGTTCTGCAACGAAGGAGAATTAGGAATGGATAAGCTTAAGTTGGGAATGATCGGGTTAAACTATGATACAGAGGCAGGCAGAGGATGGCCTGGAGCGCGATATGCGCCGGACAGCATAAGAAAGATGATGGCTGGAATCATGAACCGGATGGAAAATGGCTTCCTGTTCGATGTGAATCGAAACTGCCTGGTAGATTATAACCAGATCGACCTGAAGGACTTTGGAAATACGGATAATATTTGCCACTATGATAATCTGAAAGCCCAGCAGAATATGGCAGCGGAGATACTGAAGGTATTCAAAGAAGGATATAAGCCCCTTATTCTCGGCGGCGATCATTCTACGACGAATGCCGGTTTTATGGCGATGCATGAATTTGCCCAGGGAAAGATAGGAATCATTGATTTCGATGCCCATCTGGATCTGCAGATTGGTACGCCGGTACAGGGTAATTATTCCGGAAGCAGTGAAATCCGGCGCGCAACGGAAATGGAAAAGTACGATCCGAAAAATATCGTTGAGATTGGTCCGAGAGGATACAATTATCCGGAGCATTACCATTTTATTAAAGAAAGCGGGATCACAATTATCACACCGGATGAGGTTTACGCAGAGGGCGCGCAGAGGACCGCGGAGAAGGTGCTGGAAATCGCAAGGAAAGACACGGATTATATCTACATGACGGTAGACATCGATGCCCTGGATATGGCTTATGCCCTGGGAAGCGGCGGTCAGGAGCCGAAGGGACTGAATCATTTCCAGCTGTCTGCCATGATAAAGTATCTGGCGCCTTATGTTGATGCTATTGATTTTGTCGAAGTTAATCCCATGACGGATCATAACGAACTCACAAGCCATGTTGCAGCGAATCTGATCCTTGATTACATTGCCGGAGCGTACTACGGAGCCGCGGAAAAGTAAGAGGCAGGGTATGACCAGACTGACAGAAAAGGAACTTGCGGCAGTAAGGAAAAGGTCGGAATGGGCTGCGAAGATCGGCGTTATATACATCGCTTCCAGCCTGTCTCTGGAAAAAGAGTGGCACATGGCTCTGCCCGATGATGTATCCTTCCATGTGGCTCGGATTTCTATAGACGGCGATTCTGCAGAAAAGGAAGATATCTGGAATATGGTGAATTCCAATGCAGTGGAAAAGTTGGCAAAGCAGCTTGCTTCCTGCGAGGTAGACGTTATCGTGTTTGCATGTACGGCAGGAAGTTTCCTCGGAGGTCCGGGGTGGGATGAGAAGCTGGCAAAGCGCATATCGGATGCAGCTGGCGGAATCCCGGCCACGACAACATCATCAGGTCTCCTGCAGGCTCTTCAGTGTACCGGCTGCAAGAAAATCAATATGGCGACGCCTTATGAAGACGCAGTCAATGTTGAAGAAAAGAAATTTGTTGAAGCAAAAGGCGTAACTGTGGAGAACCTGATTGGCGAACAATGTGCATTAGATACGGAGATCGTACGGGTCAGCCCTGCGCGATTCGCAGAATCAGTATTGGAAATGTACGATAAATCACCGGATGTCGACGGTACATTTATCAGCTGCACCAACTCCAGAACGATTGAGATCATCGATGTGCTGGAAAAGAAACTGGGGATCCCCATTCTTTCCAGCAACCAGGTTTCTTTATTTGCGGCTCTTAGAAAAATAGGTTATCAGGGTGAAATCAGGGGGTATGGATCACTGTTTAATTACCTATGATCAGCCGGTTTGTCTTTATAGAAATCATCTAACTATGAAAGCGGGAGAATTCAATGCTAATACTAAAAACAATTGACCGCGCTATAGAAATAATTATGAAAGCCGTTATTGTGGCAAGCATGCTCGTTATGGCTGTGCTGCTGTTTGCTGAAGTTGTACTTCGTTTTGCATTTAATGGCAGTCTTGTATTTTCCTCGGAAGTCTGCTATGAGTGCATCCTGCTTGTGACCTTCGGGTGTGCCGCACTGGTGGCAAGGAGCGATGGCCAGATCAAGATTTCGTATCTGTTTGACAGAGCAAAGTGGAGCGTCAAGCGGATATGGTCCATGGTGATCAATATCGCCATGGTCATACTTGCAGGATATATGGCGTATATCGGTTTTGAATATGCGATGACAGCCCAGGCACAGGGGCGGGTAACCCAGGTAATGAAAATCCCTACATCAATAGGTTACTATATTGTAGGCGCAGGGATGCTGCTTCTTGCTTTGGAGTATCTCATCCTGTTTCTTCTTACCGTAAGCCAGAAAGATAAAATTTATGTTGGCCGTGAACCGCTCCTCAAGACGGATGAAATTACGGCAGAAAAGGGAAAGGAGGCGTGACTCTCATGGGTATAAGCATTGCAATTGTGCTGATTATCATGCTTCTCCTGCTTCTGGCGGGGTTCCCGATGATTGCGTCGTTCACTTTTGGAGCGCTGGGCATGATCTTTGCGCTGAATCCAAACCTCAATATGATGTTTCTGGTCCAGCAGGATATAGCAGGGGTATCCACGTTTACTCTTGTAGCCATACCCATGTTTATCCTTGCAGCGGATATTATGAGTTATGGAATGACGGCAAATCATCTTGTGGATTTTATCAAAGCCTTCTGCGGACATCTCTACGGAGGACTTGCCATCACCGTTGCCGGCGCCTGTACTGTTTTCGGCGCGATTTCCGGTTCCGGAAATGCCACCGTTGTGGCAATAGGCAAACCGCTCCGTTCACGGATGATTTCCAGCGGATATGATGCACAGAATACAGATGCGCTGATCTGCAGCTCCGCAACCATCGCTACATTGATTCCGCCCAGCATCAACATGATCATGTACTGCGTACTGACGAACGCTTCCGTAGGAGAGATGTTTATCGCCGGGATCATTCCGGGGATCATCTGTTTCCTGTTCTTCTCGGTATATAATTACATCTATGCCAGAAAACATGATATCTCGAGAAGCGAGCGTGTCGACTGGCCGGGAAGATGGAAGGTCTTCAAGAAGTCTATTCTGGCATTGGGTTTTCCTGTTCTGATTGTAGGCGGCATTTATTCCGGAATATTTACGCCGACAGAAGCAGCGGCAGCTTCCGTAATCTATGCTATGATCTGCGAGATGCTTATCTACAGAACGGTAAAGATCAGGGATCTATTCTCCATTACGGAGAGCAGCGGAATCATGACAAGTGCCATCTTCATCCTGATTGGACTTGGCCAGGGATTCTCATGGGTTCTCGGATATTTCGATATTCCGACTGCAGTAACAGAGATTGCTTTGAAGCATATTTCAACGCCTCTTGGCATGGCTATCCTTATTTCGGTTGCTTTCTGGATCGCATGTATGCTGATGGACCAGATCGTTGCGATGATTCTGCTTGTGCCTCTGGTATTCCCCATGGCAACCGCTATGGGAATGGATCCGATTTATGTCGGCGTCCTGGTATGTCTTCAGTCGGCAATTGGATTCATCACTCCGCCCTTCGGCTCGAATATCTTTGTTGCATGCGCGGCATTCAAGAGGTCCTATGTTGACATCATTAAGGGACTGCCGCCCTATTTAATCATTTTGCTGATCATTTCGGTTATATATATTGTATTTCCGGATCTTGCGTTAATTTATCGTTGAGATTACGTTATATCTTAAGTCAAGTTGTTATCACATGGAGGACAGAAAGATGAAGAAGAAGGTTTTATTAGTAGTTGGATTGATTCTTTCTATGGCTCTGGTCCTGGCTGCCTGCGGAAGTTCTTCGAGCAGCAGCAGTTCCAGTTCAGGTTCATCGGACGCAAAGAGTATAGCAGATCAGGGAGATATTACCTGGACATACGCTCACACCGGACGTAATGGAGATGCGATCGACCAGTATGCCAAACTGCTCAAGAAGAATATGGAAGCGGAATTCCCGAATGTTACGCTGAAGCTCTCCGGCAATGCCAAGCTCGGAAACGAATCACAGCGCATGGAGCTTGTTCACGATGACGGCGTGGAGTTCGCACAGTTCCTCTTCCTCGAGCTGGGATCTTCCGTACCTGCAGCAGAAGGACTTGGAATAAACTATATCCTCCCTCAGGATTCTGATAAACTGACATATGTTGTTCAGGACGGCAAGGCAATCAAGTACCTCAATGGTCTTCTGGCTGACAAGGGTTATCAGGCCCTTGCATGGTATCCGGAATCCTACAGCTGCATCACCAGTAACAAGAAACTCACCACAGACATGAGCAGCCTGAAGGGTCAGAAGATCCGTGCTATGAATTCTTCCATCGATGTAGCTAACGCGGAAGGATTCGGCGCTTCTGCGCAGACACTGGATTACAGTGAGATTTACAGCGGACTACAGTTAGGTACTGTTGACGGCCAGATGAATCCGCCTTCGATCATTGCAGCCAACAAATATTATGAAGTACAGAAATACATGCTCCTTACCCATCATGAGTGTGTACTGGATGTAAGCTGCGTCAGCCCGTCACTTTGGAAGAGCCTGTCTGACAGCGACAAAGAAAAGATTCAGGAAGTATTTAACAAGACGAATGCTGAGGCGATCAAAGACCGCGACAAGACAGATAAAGAAGCGCTTGAGACAATCAAGAAGGCAAAGCCGGACATGAAGATCATAGAAATGTCCGATGACCAGATCAATACATGGGCAAAGACTGCCGGCGAAAAGGCGAAAAAGGTTTACCTGAAGGATGCCGGTGAAGACGGACAGAAGTTCCTTGACCTGCTTCAGGAAGATATTGATCACGAGAATAAATAACTGTATTTACTGAAATAACGCTTAGGCCTGTATCGCACTGTAAAGTTGTGGTACAGGCCATATGTTTTTATATGCATGACAGGGTATGTCTTACCCAGAGGGAGAAAAGTGATGAGAAAGAAGAATTTCAAAATAAGAGATGCACAATACGATGTGGAAGCTATCCGCCGGGAGTTTCGTGATAAAAAGGGGAAGAGCGCAGTGATGCGGCTGCGCAGAAACGGGTTCAAGGCGGAATATTTTCCGGAACTTTCTGAAGCCAAAACTTATCTTCTTTCACTTATACCGGATGGCTCTACAGTAGGTGTGGGCGACTCTCATACGGTTTATGCCATGGAT
The DNA here is from genome assembly GCA_900315125.1 of uncultured Eubacteriales bacterium. Taxonomy (GTDB): domain Bacteria; phylum Bacillota; class Clostridia; order Peptostreptococcales; family Anaerovoracaceae; genus Aminicella. The sequence goes on along the minus strand of OMXT01000043.1, from coordinate 3,284 downwards.
CTTGATGATGATCTGGAGGCGAAAAACTGCTACGCCATTCCTAATATCGCGGCATTGAATCTCCACAGTTACCACAGTGATTCCTATGGATACATTAAAGCGCAGACCCGGGAGGAGGCGAGGCAGATCCTGGCGGATTACCTGACAAGCAATGTCTTTGTACTCGGCGCAAATGCAATCACTATGGAAGGGGAAATAGTGAATGTTGACGGAGTAGGCAACAGGATCGCCGGAAGCTTATATGGAGCAGACCGGATCATCGTTGTGGCAGGTATCAACAAGCTGGTACCTGATGAACAGGCTGCCCGGGCGCGGATACACTTTATTGCTGCTCCGATGGATAATATAAAATACAGCGATGAGTGTGCAGCAGTTAAGTCTGGCACCTGCCCATCCTGCAATTCACCAGAGAGGATATGCAACATCACGACGATAATCCACAGGGCACCGATCGAGTCGGATTTCCATGTGATATTGATTGGAGAAGAATTGGGATTCTGATATGGCACAGGCGGTCATTTGATGATAAAATTGGGTTAGAGTAAGTACGGTATACGCAGGGCTGGTACAGGCTCTGGAAAATTCCTGGGAGATCACGGGACGGTCTGGATTCCTGTGGTCTTTTTGAAGTACAACTGGCTGGTACACAGGGGATTTTCCGGCGATAGGGAGGAACGAACTCGACAAGCATGGTTTGTGCTGAGAGAAAGGAGAACAGGGGTTTGAACAGAAAGAAACTGATGCTGCTCATTCTGATCGTTTGTCTCGCCGACTTTAGTCTGGCTGGCTGCGGGGATTCGTCCGGCGATGAGCTGACCTTGGGTACCGGGGGAAAAGGAGGTACTTACTACAAGTATGGAAAAGAACTAAAGAAGATTCTCGCGGATGAGAAGGCGGCCGGTTCCGTTCATGTCCAGTCTACGGCTGGTTCCGCGTCTAACCTGCGGCTGCTTTCCAACGGTCTGGCAGATCTGGCTATCGTACAGAATGATACGCTGAAGGACGCGGTGGAGGGCACCGGTGAGTTTTCTGAGGATGGACCCCTTGCGGAGATTCGAGCAATTGCCGGACTGTACACCGAGTCCTGCCAGATCGTTGCGGCGAAGAACTCTGACATCAGGACGGTGAGCGACCTGAAGGGGAAGCGGGTTTCTATTGGATCGAAGGAATCAGGCGTCCAGAGCAACGCGGAGCAGATCCTGGCGACTTATGGTCTGTCAGCTAAGGATATTGAATCGGTCAATCTGTCCTTTGACGCATCTGCCAGTGCGCTGAAGAGGGGAAAGATCGACGCCTTCTTCTGTACGGCGTCAGCACCCACAACTGCGGTTTCTGAGCTTGCGGAGGATATGGACATCCGGCTGGTTTCCCTGGATAAACGTTCTCTTTCCCAGATCCAGCAGAAATATGACGGCTACAGCGTGGCTGAGATTCCTGCGGGCACGTACAAAGGCCAGACCGACGATATTCAGACGATCGGCATCAAGGCAGTGCTCGTCACCAATACCGATACAGACCCCGATGCGGTCACTGCGGTGATCACCAGTCTGTTTAAGAACAGCGATAAACTGCAGACGCTAACTGCTCAGACCGATGAAATGACGCCGAAGTACGCATCGTCAGGGATCGCCGCGCCCTTTGCCAAGGCGGCGTAGAAATATTACGAGAAGGAAGGCATTACGGTATCCGCCGGGGATGAACCCGCGCGTTCAGAGAACGGCAGCCGGATCTACAGCCTGGACATGTACCAGACTATGGCCCTGGCCGTTGTTGCTCTCTTCGTCGGAGCTTATCTGCGCAGGCGCATCCACTTCCTGGAGGCCTTCTGCATCCCAGCTCCGGTCATCGGCGGACTGGTCTTTGCCATAATCACATGCGTATTATATGTCGCAGGGATCATGGACCTGGAGTTTGATGAGACCATCAAGAACGTGTGCATGGTGCTGTTCTTTACATCCGTCGGATTCCAGGCGAACATGAAGGTGCTGAAGAGCGGCGGCAAGGATCTGCTGATCTTCCTGATCGCAGTGTTTGTCCTGATCGTCTGCCAGAACGGCCTTGCCACAGGGCTGTCCAAAGTACTGGGCATCGATCCGCTGATCGGTATGTGCACAGGCTCCATTCCTATGATCGGCGGCCACGGCACGGCGGGCGCGTTCGGACCTCTGCTGGAGGATATGAACGTTACGGGAGCGACGACACTGGCGACAGCAGCCGCTACATTCGGTCTGATTGCAGGTTCCCTCATGGGCGGCCCGATTTCCAACCGCCTGATCATGAAGAAGGATCTGGTGAAGACAGCGGTCCCGGAGGACGACACTTTGCTTGTAGAGGAGGAAGAGAAGCATCATCGTTCCGTTTCCATGTACGCGCCGGCTATGTATCAGCTGGCGATTGCAGCCGGACTGGGTACGGTGGTCTCCTATTTCCTGTCTATGACAGGCATGACATTCCCGGTGTATATCGGAGCCATGATCATCGCGGCAATCATGAGGAATATCAGTGAATATACCGGCGCCTTCCAGATCCACATGGGCGAGATCAACGACCTGGGCGGCATCTGTCTGTCCCTCTTCCTCGGCATCGCCATGATCACGCTCAAGCTCTGGCAGCTTGCGGATCTGGCACTTCCGCTGTTTGTACTGCTTCTGGGACAGACGATATTTATGTATATCTTTGCCCGCTACGTGGTCTTCAATGTTATGGGTCACGATTACGACGCGGCGGTCCTCACAGCCGGTATCTGCGGATTCGGCATGGGCGCTACGCCCAACGCCATGGCTAACATGCAGGCGATCACAGCCAAGTATGTTCCCTCCGTCAAGGCTTACCTGCTGGTGCCCATCGTCGGGAGCATGTTCGCCGATTTCCTGAACAGCCTGACGGTAACATTCTTTATAAACTTCCTGCACTGAGACTGTATTAATGAAGGAGCGTGAGAGACATGACAGACAAAAAGAAACACAGGAAACCTCATTTTGATTTCGGTGAAACCAGCGCGATTCCGGAGATCCGCATCAATTCTGACGAGCCGGAGATCGACCAGCCCGAAGCGAACGATGAGGGAAATATGCGTATTATTACCGATGATGTGGCAGTGCCGGAGGTGCTGAAGAAGGACTGAAAGCGAAAACTTATCCCGGTCTGACGGACATGACGCGTTACAGTTCAAGGGTTGACAGAGGGGCTGCTCTAGAGAATTATCGGATCCCGTGGCGATGCGGCCATTCAAACGGCGAGATCATGGGTTTTCGCGAATCCGCTTGCGGCGTTGCCACGGAAAC
>OMXT01000024.1 GCA_900315125.1 uncultured Eubacteriales bacterium | reverse complement strand
GTTTTAGCCAAACATCATTATACTTGAAGATTAAGCTCTTGGCTCTTTTTATTTTTCTAATTTACACCATTATACAGGCATAACCGTACTGACGATTCCCGGGGCGACTCTGCTAGTTAATTTGCGAAAAGTAGCGATCTCATCGTTTGGCAGGCCGCATCGCCACGAAAACAGTAGGATTCCGGGGCGACGCCGGCAGTAAATCGGCGAAAAGAGCCGATCTCGCTGTATACATGACTGTATCGCCACGAAAACAGTAGGATTCCGGGGCGATGCCGGCAGTAAATCGGCGTAAAGACCTGATTTCGCTGTATACATGACTGTATCGCCACGAAAATAGCGGGATTCCGGGGCGACGCCGGCAGTAAATCGGCGAAAAGAGCTGATCTCGCTGTATACATGACCGCATCGCCACCAGATCTACCGCTTTCCGTGGCGATCCCGACAGTAGACCGGCGAGAAACGCCGATCCTGCAGTTTGGCCGACTGTGTCGCCTCGAAAACCTTGAATATCTTATTGCCCCGATCTGTTGTATAATAGGAAGAGAAGCCTTTGTACCCAAATGTGTCCCGGCGGCGAGGAGAAGCAGCGATGGAACAAGTGATGCGGAAACTCCGATTGGAATTTCATCCTTCGAGGATCTGAGAAATAATCAATATGTTTATGTAGATAAGACGGGATATATTCGGGATCTGGTGAGTCTGGGGAAAATGTATTTTCTCAGCAGACCCCGGCTGAGGTAGAACTACTCTGGAAATATATGCAGCAAGTTGCTCTTGAATTCCTTTCATAACGGTGTATACTATAAGTAGTAGGTGATGCACAGCCTTATAAATGAGCGAGTTACGAGTGGGTGATGCACAGCCCTATAAATGAGCGAGTTAATGTAAGGAGCAGGAAACTGCTCCTTTTGCTGATATTTAAGGAATATTAAGGAATAACAACTACTATGATCAGAATTAGAATATATGAAGTCAGCCCAGATTATGTTAAATATCTGAGCCAATATCAGGAGCATATTTTCTATAACGACCGAGATAAGGCATCACGTAAATATATTGGGATTATTCTTGAAATCAATAACTGCAGATATTTTGCGCCTTTGTCATCGTTCAAAAAGAAACATGAACACATGAGAGAAGGTGTTGATTTCATTAAGATAAAGGACTATGCAGTTATAAACATTAACAATATGATACCTGTTCCTGATGGATGCTATGAGGAAGTGGATATCAGCGGGATCAGGGATCCGAAGTACAGATATTTATTGCAGGCAGAAAGCAGAGAAATCAACCGGCAAAAGAAGCGCATATGTAGAAATGCTCAGATTGTTTATAACCATAAATTGCGCAATGGTGTTTCTACTCCATTGGCCAGGCGTACCAATGACTTCGTTTTGTTGGAAAGTCTGGAAAAGGATTTCAAATAAGGGCGTTGAATTGGAGGCATAATAATGAAGATGTTTGTGTACAGCCTGAGGGAATATGACGAGCGGGCTTTTTTCGATGGGATGACGGCGAAGTACGGCGTGGAATACAGCTCCACCGGAGAGAAGCCCACGCTGGAGAACGCGGACCTGGCGAAAGGCTATGACGCAGTCAATATTCTCACATCTCCCGTAGACGCGGCACTCATCGACCGGTTCTGGGACCTGGGCGTGCGCTGCATCGCCACGAGAACCATCGGCTACAACCACATCGATCACGTCTACGCCAGGAATGTAGGCATGGGTGTGGTGAATATCGCATATTCTCCCGCAACGGTGGCGGATTATACGGTGATGATGATCCTGATTGGACTCCGCAAGCTGAAGTATATCCAGCTCCGGGCCGGGCTCCAGGACTTCTCCCTGGAAGGGAAGCTGGGCAGAGAGCTGCGCAGCTGCACCGTAGGCATCATCGGCACCGGCCGCATCGGATCCTGCGTGGCCCATGAACTGAAGGGCTTCGGCTGCCGGATCATCGCCTATGATCCATACGAGAAAGAGGAACTGAAGGATACCGTCGAGTACTGCAGCTTGGACACGCTGCTGAAGGAAAGCGACGTGATCACCCTCCACGCGGCGTCAGAAAACGGGGGCGCTCATATGATCGGCCGGGAGGCCTTCGCGGAGATGAAGGACGGCGTAGGCATCGTAAACTGTGCCCGGGGCTCCCTGATCGACAGCCAGGCACTGATCGATAATATAAAGAGCAGCCATGTAGGCTTTGCCTGCCTGGACACCGTGGAAAACGAATACGACCTCTACTATTTCAACCGCATGGGCCAACCTCTGGATAACCCGTACCTTGCGGAACTCAAGTCCTTCCCCAATGTCCTCGTAACGCCTCATATGGCATTTTACACAGACCAGGCCGTCTCGGACATGGTGGAACACTCCATTACGGGGATACTGGAGTTTTTTGAAAAGCAGCAGTGAGGCATCGGGGTCCAGCTTCATCAATAACAAAGCCTTAACTTTCTATTATTCGAAATGCTCGTCTAATAATCAAACGATTCATAGCCAGCCGGCAGCTGAGATCAGCGGCCGGCTGATTTTTTTTGTATGCGTTGACATTTGTTTCATGTTTTTCCGAGTGCAATATTTTTTTATCCCTTACCTCTGCTTTTCATCCCTGCAGCGGATAATTACTTTGTTCCTGGAAGTGCTAAAAAATATGGATAACTTCCTTAAATAGATAGACAATTCCAAAAGAATACGAGAAGAGAATAAAATCCATGTTAGTCACCCTCGATGAATATTACAGAAGCTTGGGCTTTGTTCGATAGAAGCCAGGAAAGTATCGTGATACTATTGAATTGAAGTTCAGGAACGCAGACAATTCAGGAACTTTAATATAAATGTAGAAAATCGTGCGGTAAACCATGTGCTCGACGTAGCGCCGCAATACGATTCTTAAAAGGAAAGGAGGTGTTAGTGATGCTGACATTCAAGGCAAGAGTTGGAGCTACCTGCGCTCAGGATACCTTCGTAGAGCTCGCACCGGGCGGAAGCACAAGCTGTGCAAACTGCACATGCTGCTCCTGCTGCTACTAATAGCGACAGAAAATAAGCTGGTTCAATTCGATTTTGTTTAGTGAGGTGTTATGCGAGCGCATGGTTTACTGCATAATTTTCAATAATATAAGGAGCAGGAAATGAACTTAGATCTGCATCTGACAACTGCATGCAATATGAAGTGCAGTTTCTGCGGCGCCTGGGAATACGGCAGGGAGAAAGCGGAAATTTCTTACGGCAAGGCAGTTCGGGCGCTGGAAACAGGAAGGGAAAAGGGTTACCGGATCACAACATTTACGGGAGGGGAACCTTCCATTCATCCGGATTTCTGCCGTTTACTGGAGTGTGCTCAGAAGATGGGTTACTGGACGGTGGTCACAACAAACGGAATGTATTTGACAGAAGAGATGATCGATACGTACCGGCGCTGCAGAACGCTGGTACGTGTCAGTTTTCACACGTTAAATCCAAAGCTGCATCAATCGCTTACCGGGACGGATACTCTGAGTACAGTGAAGGAAAATAAAAACGCCTGAAAGAAAGCAGCGTCCGCCTGGCCATCGGCTGCACAGTATCAGAAGCAAACATCGGGGAAATCGAGAGAATCGCGGAGTTTGCCTGGACGCAGAACGGAGAGTTCGTCCGGTATACGCCGGTGGTTGGGATCCGGGGTGCGGAGGATATCACCCTGGATTATAACTTTTTCAAAGGCCTGATCCGCCGCATCTGTACTATGGTGGTCAATAATTACCGTCTGATGGAGTCGGGCTCCGGCAGCAGCCGCTATGCGAAGCGTGTTGTGGAATATATGCTTACCAGGCACTGCGCCGGGGGGTCCAGACAGCACATTATCTACGACTGTCACGGGAATGTCATTCCCTGCTCCTTTATGCCGGAATCTATGGGGCTGAGCAGCGGAACAGGAGGAGAGCCGTCTGAGCGGTTCGACCATGTATACAGTGCGGTTAATCATCTGTTCCAAAGCGGTCTGGCAGACCGCCTGAAGGGGAAATGCGGTGACTGCGAGTATAAGTCCAGCTGCCTGGGCGGCTGCATTACCATGAAGATTCCGTCCGCCCTTTCTGTGGAAGACGAGCAGCCCATATGCATGTACCGGCTGATCCGGGAGGTATGCGAGGAATTCTCCGAAAAAGAGAGAGAGCTGCTGTATCTCTACTGGAGCAGCTGCTTCCTGAAAAAATCAGGAGGCGAGGACAGCGATAGAGTCTGTGTCCGCCGGCTGCCTGTATGGGAACTGAATTACCGTTATGACATGAACAGAGAAAGTAATAAATTTACCATATGAAAGAACTGAAATGGAGATGAAAGGAGAAGCAAATTGGAAATCTCGGTAAACAACGTAGTGAAATCCTACAAAGACGTCCGAGCCGTGGACCATGTATCCTTTGAAGTGAAAAAAGGAGAAGTATATGGCATCATCGGGCCGAACGGCGCCGGAAAAACCACGCTGATGGAGATCATGCTGGGACTTAGGCGTCAGGACAGCGGCGAAGTGAAAATTCAGGATTACGACAATATCCGTGATCATAAGAAGCTGGTCTACCGCATCGGCGCCCAGCTCCAGCACAGCGAGCTGCCCGTAAACATAAAAGTGCGGGAGGCGGTCAGACTTCAGGCGGATCTCTTTAAGGCAAAGGTGGATATCAATGATCTTCTGACGGAATTCAACCTTACTGAAAAAGCAGGCTCCTACTTCTCCAAACTGTCCGGCGGACAGAAGCAGAGGCTCTTCATCCTTCTCGCAGTGATACACAACCCGGACATCGTCTTCTTCGATGAACTTTCGACGGGGCTCGATCCCGTTTCCCGGCAGGAGGTCTGGAATTACGTGGGCAACCTGAAGAAGAGAGGAAAGACGATCCTGGTCTCCACTCATTTTATGCAGGAGGCGGAGCAGATCTGTGACCGCATTATGCTGGTGAACAAAGGAAATGTGGTGGATATCGGAACACCCGCGGAGCTGACTGCCAAGCTGCCTTTCACCGGGGTGATTGAATTCCATTCGCCGGTATCTGAGGACCATGTTTTTGACATTCTCAGAAAATCGAAGGGGTATGTTGCGGAAGAGGAGCTGGAAGAAAACAGCTACCGGGTCTTTGTAAGCGACGGATTCCACACCGATGATCTCATAAAGAATAAAGATCTGAATATCAGCGGAATGAAGAGCAGGCAGAGCTCTTTCGAGGACTATTTCTATTACAAAGTAAAACTGAAAGGATGAACCAATGATTGCAGTTTTCAGAACCAAATGTATTCTCATGACGCGGGAATACATCGCATTGTTTTTCTCTATTATTTTTTGTCCCATGATGCTTGTGATCTTCGGATCGGTGTATGGAAATGATCCAGTGCCGCTGCTGGACGGACAGGGAACCATCGATGTAATGATTCCTTCGCTGTCCGGCATGATCCTGGCTGGATCGGGTCTGATCAGCCTGCCGGTGGCGGTCTCGGCAAGCCGGGAGAGAGGAGAACTCCGCAGATATCAGATGACTCCGCTGCATCCCATGGCTTTTCTGATGAGCGATGTGATCATGTATTTCCTGATCTCCCTGATCGGCATGGTGATCGTTCTTCTGATCGGGCACTTCGCTTATGATGTGGATTTCTCCGGAAATCCGCTGCTGTTCCTGTATGGTTTCGTGCTCTCCACGCTGTCTACCTTTTCCATTGGGCTTCTGATCAGTTCCCTGTGTAAGAATGCGAAAATTGCGCAGACCGTGGGCATGGTCGTGGGCTTTCCGATGATGTTTCTGTCCGGGTCCTGCATTCCTGTAGAGTTTATGCCCGATAAGATGGATAAAGTCGCCCAGTTTATGCCCCTTTCCTACTCTGTATCTATGATGCGGGACATCTGGGAAAATGCGAAGTTCGGCGACCTGGTGAATGACAGCCTGGTACTGGCAGGGGTCGCAGTTGTATTTACAGTGCTGACCGCGCTGACATTTAAATGGGATTGAATAAATGGGATTGAACCTTCAAATGCATAGGAGTAAAGGAACATGAGACAAAAGAAAAAGAAACTTAAGCTTCAAACTTTTAACGACAAAGAAAAGGGAATCGTATGGATGATGGTGGATACGGCAGCCAACATGCCCGCCACGATCTATTCGGAGTCCCTTGGCGTCAAAGCGCCGGAAGCCTGCTACCGCAGCGCGGTATGGTCAGAATCCTCTACTCGCCTGATCGGTGAGGAGTACCTGCTCAACGCGAAGCGCAGCTCACTGGAGATGGGCATGCCCCTTGGTGTTTTCCATTATTCTTCATCTCTGGGCGTGAAGGGCTGTCTCAGCAACCGGGAGTTAAAGGAAAAGAATATAGAACGGTATGCAGAAACCATCAAGCTTCCCCGTTATCTGCCCCTTAAGGCATCTCTGGGCAGCATCATCCGTTCCCGCAGAAGTGTCCGGGATATGGGAAAGACGCCGATCACCATGGAACAGCTGGCGACACTGCTTTATTACGGTGACGGACCCAGCGGAAAATTTGACTTCAACACTGCTGGAAAAATGCCGGGAACAGAAGCGCTGGGAGACGATTATATCGGCGTTGTCCGCTGCAGCCCGTCGGGCGGAGGCCTTTATCCGATCACGCTGTACTTTATCGCCTTCAATGTCAAGGGACTGGACCGTGGAATTTACACCTATCTGCCCCTCACCCAGTCGATCCGCTGTATACGCAGACTTTCGGATCAGGAGATGGACGAGTATAACCGCATCTCCAACTTCGGGATCAATATCGATAACGATACCCTGGGCATCGCCGTTTACTATGTCTATTCCCTTTATGACAATTCTAGAAAGTACGGGGATATGGCCATGCAGTTCGCCTATATCGAGACAGGAGAAATCGCAGAAAATATTCAGCTTACCGCAGCCAGCATGAATCTGGCGGCAACAGACATCGGCGGCTATGAGAAGGGCCTGAGCGAATCCTTCCTGGGCGTCGACGGTCTCTCCAAACATATTCTGCATCTCACACTTATCGGTACATGCAAATAACGAATGACAGGAAACAGAAAGGAAACAACAGAAAAATGGAAACGAAAAATAAAAAGTGCTACAGTCTTGGAGAAAATACAGAGATTTTTTTCAACGGAGAGTCGGAGATCGTGATCCGCACCGGTGTATGGAACTATGAGGATGCGATTCTTGATATTTCTGTATTTGACGAAGACATGCAGGAGAAGGTCCTTGATCTGTTCCGTACCATTTCCGAAGGGAAAAAGGTCAGCGAGGATGAGCTGACCGGACGTTTCGAGATGGACAGTGAAAATGCCGATCAGGTTCAGTCCGTGCTTGACGAACTTGCCGAACAGGCTTACCTTTCCAATGGTTATGAGGACAGGGTCGGACAGCTCATTACCCGCATGATCGGCGGTACAGCGTCAAAGGGAATGTCAGGCAATGTGTCTTCCTCTGCCCGTACCCTACTGATCTGTGACTGCGATGCTGTGGCGGATCAGCTTTGGTCCATGAGCAGCCAGATGTCTATGAGCATGGATATTATGACAGAGGAGGATATCAATAAAGTATGCCGCGCAAGACTGACGGACCGCCTGGATGCGCTGGAAACAGAAAAACAGTTTGAAGAGCTGTCAACGATGTTTGTGGCTTACAGCAGCGTGCTCATCTGCCTGCAGCGGCCTCATATCATGCTGCTGCGGAACCTGAACCGCATTCTGCTGAGAATGTCCATTCCCTTTGTTGTATGCCTGGCTGACGGACCGTTCCTCAGCGTTATGACAATCAAGGGATATGAGACCGGCTGCTTCGAATGCTATGAGACGAGGGTCATGGCAAGACTGGAATCTATGAGCGCTTACAGAAATTATGTGGAGAAGACCTCGGGCAACCTGAGAAAAAGCAGTGAGAATTCTCTGACTCCTATCCTGGGGATGATCGCTTCCCTGGGGCTCTATGACGCCTTCCTTATCAACACGATTCACAAAGCCAAACTGGCCGGGAGGGTATTCAATATTTACCTGCCCACGCTGGAAGTTCAGGTAGAGGATCTGCTGCGGGTACCTTTCTGCAGTGCATGCGGCCATATCGCGAAGGCAGAGTATGAAGAAATGTACTCATCCTCAGAGGAAATCGTAGAGCAGCTCGTTGCGAATGTTGAAATTTCAGCGGATGGAGAATAGGAGTAAATAATGCTTAATTACTATCCAAGTCATGTTCATGTCAGAAAAAATTACAGGAGAATAGGGGGCCAGCATGCAGGGATCTGTGAATCCCAGCTGCTGCTGTGCAACAGGCAGGCCGGTGCGCCCCATCTGAAGATCTGCGCAAACCAGATGCCCCATTACGAGCAGATTCTGGTAAACGATAATGCCAAGATCAACTATCATCTTTCCGGTTACGGTTTATACAGAGAAGAATCCATGGTGAAGCTCTACGGCGAAAGCGTTGAGCGGTATGCCGTGCTCACCGCATCCCGCATGTGGCAGGATAAGGTGATTTACCATTCCTATAACGAGATGGCGCAGATGTATGATATGGCTCCCTGGGAATACCTGAGAATATTCAGTGAAGAGGACTACGCCGCTCTTTCTCAGAAGACGAATATCCGGGATATTACAAAGGATGATGTGATCGGCTGGCTGGAATGTCCCTCTCTCGTTGATCCGGGAACGACCCGTTACATTCCCATGCAGTGCCTGTTCCTTGGCTATCAGATCAGGGAGGATCTGGGCGAGAAGATCTTTGTTCCCAGCTTCTCCAAAGGATCTGCAGCCCATGTGAATATATACAAGGCACTGGAAAATGCAATCATGGAAGCCGTGGAGGCAGACGCCTTCATGCTTAACTGGTACACGGACAGGAAAAGCCGGAAACTGGATCCGGACAACCTGGATTTCCTGAAGCTGGAAGATAAGATCCTGGGCGGCACGCCCTATGATCTGACGTTATATGACTTTTCCATGGACGGTCTGCCGGGAAGTGTCGTCGCTGCCCAGCTTGTAAACAGGAAGGAAAGGGCGCCCTATATTCTCATGGGCTGCTCCGCCAACCTGAATCCGGTGCGTGCGGCATACCGCGCGCTTTCTGAGGCGGCAACCATTCATTACCTTGCGGCCAACGGTCCGCTGATGAGCCCGATGGATTTTCTCAGCAGTGATGAGGACAGTTTCCTCAACCTGGACAGCAACGTTGCTTATTGGACGAAGGCGGAGGACCAAGAGACGAAGGCGAAGCTGCTGGAGACCATTTACGATGGCAGCACAGCCCTCAGCAGCCTGAAGGATGAGAGAAGAGGAAGCGACCGGAAAAACGTGGAATATATTATCAGTAAACTGCGGTCCATTTCCAAGTATGCAGTTTACCTGGATGTTACCCCGCCGGAAGTGATCAATATGGGGCTGAAAGTCATGAGAGTATTCATTCCTGAACTTGTTCAGCTTTCATACCCGGGATTCCCGTATTCGACCCATCCGAGGGTAACAGAATTTGGAGGAATAACAAATGCCTTTCCCCATCCAATGCCTTAAGTATCTGATGCTTCTCTTCGTGATGGTTTTCCCTTCGGCATATCTGTATTTCCTCAAACCGTTCATTCGGCTGAAAAATAACAGAATGCTGGAGGAAAATCTGTCCACAATCATTGTATACGGCCTGCTGCTTCTTCTGGCAGCGGCCTTTGGGAGCAGGGGAGAATGGTACATGGGTTCCCTCTGGTTCTTCTATCCGGCTGCCGTCCTGATGGGCTTTGTTAATGTAGGCGCCGAATACCTCGAGGCAGCAGTTCCGGTGAAGAGGAAAACAGGAAAGTTCCCGCGTATTCAGCCTACTTCCGTTTACCGGGGCGGCTTCAGTTCGGCTCGGCTCCTCTCCCTTATATTGGCTGCGGCGCTGGAAGAGCTGATTTTCCGGCAGATCGTGATATCCGGGATTCTGGTTCCCATGGGCCTTGATATCTGGGCAGCAGCAGTGCTGAGCGCTTTCTTCTACTCCCTGAATCACGTGTATTTCGGACGGTTTGCGGTGATTCAGAAGATGACAAGCGGAATGGTGTATTCAGCATTGTTTGTATTGAGCGGCGGAAATATACTGGTCAGCATTATCTGTCACTGTGTGCAGAATCTCTCGCTGTTTATCTTTACGGTTTATCGAACAGATTCACGGAGGAATAAGGCATGAATGAACTATTACTGACCATTGCAGTGATGGCGGCAGGCACGGTGATCATGGGCAGGATCTGTTACTGGGTTGACGGTACTGCATTCATAAACAATGCGGCGAGAGCCATGATGGATCATATTCCCTGGGATTACGGGGAAATCAAATCCTCACTGATCGGCATATGGTATTACCTTGCACCCATGATATTCATTGCGGCTTTCTGCCTGGTTTTCCGGTTTAATATTTTTAAATACATAATGATTTCACCGGAGTATCTGGCGTATATTCCGCTGACTATACTGGCGGAATTCAGTGTGACGACGATGCTGTCGGGCGTCCTCACACTTTTTTCTGAAAAAGTAGACTGGAAAAACGACATAGGAGATATTACCTGGATCCAGTCTATCCACCAGCACAACAAGTTAGTGGCGCCCCTGGTGCCATTGCTGGGCGCCTTCGTGGAAGAATGGTTCTACCGGGGCATCGTTTTTCTGATTTTGTATCTGTATTTTCCTCAGGCCGGGTTCATTGGGGCAGCATTGGTTTCCGGAATCCTGTTCTCCATAGATCAGATCCTTTTCACCGATAAGAAAAGTCAGGCGTTCAGCATGGTGATCGCTTCTCTGGGCATCACCCTTGTGGCGTGCACGTCCATTGTGATCACGAACAGCTTTCTGCCCTGCCTGATTGCCCATGAGTGTTTTCTCATCATGTATTTCGGCAGGTTCAGATATTATTAACGGCATCTTCGTATGAGGAATTGTTTCGGAAGGAGGGAGGCCGCTGACCGGCGGCCTTTGCTTTATGAAAAAATAACTTTCTATTATATTTCTTGCCATTACGCTTCTCTGCTCCATGGGTTTTGCATCAAATATGATTAGTTATGGCGAGAATGCACCTGCAGAAATACAGCAGGATGCACAGAATGGGGGAGACAGCAGTGCAGAAACACAATCTGTCCATCAGGAGGAAAACACAGAGCTGGAGGGTGCAGAGCCCCAAAACGCGGCGGATAGCGAAAGAACTGAAAAACAGGAGAATAAATCGGAGGCCGAGGCGGAAGAACCAGGAGATGAAATAAAAACGGATACGCCAGAAACGAGAAAAACTCCTGCGAAAGATCCTGCCAGGGAGCCCGTTGCCGGAGAGAATAAGGCTCCTGATGGACTCTATGGAATCTGGAACGAAGACAGTAAATCGATCACCTTCTCTGAATCCAAACCGGAGGAAAAGGAGGACGTCACCGCAGAAGCAGTGACGGATCTTAAAGCTTATCTTGAGAAACACAGAGATGCAGTGTCCGTTGATCTTACCTGCGGGAAGAAGATTCCGGCGTCGGATTTCCAGAGCCTCTTTTCCGGAATGAAAAGTCTGAAAACAGTGAAGGACCTTGGAAATATTGACTCCTCCAATGCAAAGGACGCAACGGATATGTTCCGTGAATGCAGCGCGCTGACGCATATCGATTTATCTGGACTGGATTTCAGCCATGTGACGGACATGAAGCGGATGTTTCTCAGCGACACATCTCTTACCACGGTTGATTTTGGATCGATCGATACAGGGAATGTCACAAATATGGCGGGCATGTTCCACTACTGCTCCTCTCTGAAAGGCGTTGATGTTTCGCGCTTTGACACCAGTAAAGTGACAAGTATGCTGATGATGTTCCGCCGGTGCACGTCCCTTAGAGAACTGGATCTCAGCGGTTTCTCCACAGCCTCGATCGAGCCTTATCCCTCTTATTATGACGCGGGATTTCCGGGACCATACGGGAAATCCGGCATCGCCAACATGATGGAGGGATGCACATCCCTGGAGTATCTCAATCTGTCTGGGAAGTTTGCGGATCGAGGTGATACGGCGACAACGCTGTGGGCGATATTGAGTGGCTGTACATCAATGAAACGCATTACCCTGGGTGAAAACCTGACGATGAAGTACAAGTATGGAGAGAAAGCCACAAGTGGAGCATGGTTCCTGGACGGAATGTGGGCGCCGGAGGAGGAAGCGGACAGTGATCATGCCCTCTCCGCCGACGATCTGTACCTGCAGTGGGATCCAAATGCCATGGCTGGAACCTGGGTACGTGTCGATGCAGATTCCGACGCCCACTACTATAAGACAGACGGTTCCCTCAGCGGAGCGAATCTCTGGGAAACCCATCATCCGGACCAGCGGTTCAAGGGTTACTGTATCAATCTGAATTATCATGGAGTAGGAACCAGCCTGGACCGTATGGAAGCAGATGATGACGCGGATATCATCAAACACCTCTGTCCTTCCGACGCGGGAAGCACCCATGGATACAAGCCTCTGGGAAACAGCATGAAGGAAGCCATGGTCACGCTGATCTATTATGGATGGCCCAATGACGGCGGCGGAATACAGCAGAAATATCATCTGACCAATGAAGAGTACATGGGAATCACCCAGCAGGCAGTCTGGGACTTCACCGACCGCTACAACAGTAAGGTGGGTCCATCTTATTATACCGGGGATCAGCTGGCAGCATATAATGAGCTGGTATCCCAGAAATACTCTAACATAGGGAAGAACTATGACCTTTATCTCTATTATTCCAGAAGCAACTCCCGCCAGAGCCTGCTTGCGATCCGCGGTCTGACTGACAGTGTATACGGCGGCGTGGAAGTAAAGAAGGTAGACGAGAAGGGCGATGCATTGAAGGGCGCGGTCTTCGCCGTCTATGACGGAGAGGGAAAGAAAGTGGGCGAAATGACAAGCCGTTCCAGCGGACTGGCGTCCATCTGTCCCACAGATTCGTCCGCGGGACTACCGGCAGGAACTTATACGGTGAAGGAAATCAAAGCCCCGGCGGGATATACCCTGACGGATACGGAGTATACGTTTACGATAGAAAAGAGCAATCAGATCGTTACCCTGGGCAGGCCACGGGGAGCCGGCGATGAGGAAACGATGGTATTTAAGGACGGAGAAGACACGGATTACAAGGGCGGCGGTTTGATGATCCGGAAGAATTCCGCTGAAACAGGAAAGGGCCTGGAAGGCGCTGAGTTCACGATTTATAACGCAGAGGGAAAGGAAATGCAGACCATCCGCACAGATGCCGCAGGCAATGCATGGACCGGGATCAGAGATCTCCCCCTGGGAAAATATACGGTGAAAGAAACAAAGGCTCCTTCCGGCTATATGCTGACCGCTGAGACGAAAGAAGTGGAAGTCACAGAAAACGGCAAATATAACAGCCAGGCGGTTGCTTTTGAGGATAAGGCCAAATCGGGATCGGTTGTCCTTAAGGCAAAGAAAACCGTACAGGGCGGCGACCTGAAGGATGGCGAATACACATTCCAGCTTCGAGATGAATACGGCGCCGTGCTGCAGGAAGCGAAAAACGACGCGGACGGAAATATTACGTTCCAGCCCATCAAGTACGGACCGGACAGCATCGGATATAAGAACTACCGCATTGTAGAGATTCCGGGAAGCGAAGAAAATACCAGCTACGATTCCCACGGGGAACGGGTGACTGTCATGGTGTCGGACCAGGAGAACAGCGACCTGCTGAAGTGCCAGGTCATTTACGACGCAGACGGTCCGAACTTCGTCAATATTAAGAATGCGAAGAAGTTCCCGGTGAAGATCGGCAAGATCGCCAAAAATACAGGCAGATCGCTTTCCGGTGCGTCGCTGAGCCTTCTGGATGAGGCGGGCAGGGAGATCGAGCATTGGGATACCGATGATCATGTTCACGAGGTTCAGCTCTATCCCGGTGTGTACGCCCTTGTAGAAACCGCTGCTCCGGCAAAGTATGAGAAAGCCGGCAGAATAGACTTTGTTGTAAAAGAAGACGGAACTGTAGTATCCGACATCTTCGGCGCCGCAGCGGGCAATACCGTAAACATGCAGGATCGTCTTACTGATTCTACGCAGTTCCAGTTCAGGGAAACAGATAAGAGCGGCAGCGGACTGGAGGGTGCGGTGTTCCGGCTGACGGGAAAAGACGGAGAAGGAAATGACATCACGGCCGAAGTCATTTCCGCCGATGACGGGATGGTAACCTTCGACGGGCTGACTGGAGGTACATACCAGCTCTCTGAACTGAAGTCGCCGGAAGGATATGATAAGTCCGCTGACGTCTGGACGGTAAACGTGAACTATATGTCCTCCCGCGCCGCATCTTCCAACATCAATAAAGAAGACGGGACCCAGCTGAAGACGGAGGAGGGCAGGCTGCGAAATTATCCAACGGCCGCCGCGCCCGACGGCAAGGGTACGGTGGAGACGGACAGCAGCGGCGACAAATACTATGTATATAAGGAAGATGTGACGTTGGAGGGCATGGACCAGATCCACGTCCATCTGAAGTACCAGATAGAAAATAACTACGACTTTCTCTATCTCATGGATAAGGAGGGTCATCCTCTGAAGCAGGATGCTGCGGGCGCGGTCATCGGCGGCAGCGCTGGGGGCATCACCGGCGGTCTGGATGAAGGGCAGATCAAGAATGCGGATTTCACGTTTCCGGGCGATTCCGTGAGGTTTACTCTGAAATCCGATCTTTATACGGCGGGCTACGGCTTCTATGCCATCGTCAGCGGCACGAAGATCACGGTAACGGATAAAAATGGGAAGGAAGTCAGCGCCGATCAGGGAATTTACCGGTATGTAAATAGTAAGACGCCGGTGATCCCTGACAAACCGGACACGCCAGATACCCCGGACACGCCCGACACTCCGGACAAACCAGGTCCCGCATATGTAAACGTTTCCGTGAACAAAGTCTGGACCGGCGATACCCTGGCAGACCGGCCGCAAAGTATCCGCATCGACCTTTACCAGACTGCTGCCGGTAAAAAGACGAAGATCGGCACAGCAGAGCTGACAGCTGCAGGCGAGTGGAAGCACACGTTTACCCAGCTTCCCCGGACGGACAGGCTGGGCAGCCTCATTGCCTATTCTGTAGAAGAACAGGCTGTCCCCGGTTACACATCCAAAGTAGAAGGCGATATGGGCAGCGGGTATACGATCACAAATACGAAGACGAAGCCTGGAGACAGTCCAGGCAGCAATAAGGACAGAAAAAAGAATGATCATACCAAAACAGATCATGTCAAAAAGAAAGTACATCCTGCCTCTGACAGTTCCAGCACTGGTTCCATAAGGAAATCCGAAACGAAATCAATTGTCAATACAGGCGACACATCAAATATCAGGTTCTGGCTGGTGATAGCGCTGGCTGCGGCAGAAGGTCTGATAATGGTTAAACGTTGGATCAGCAGACACAATTGAACCAGTTCCAGATGCTGGGAGGCTAAATCGTGCAGATGTTAATAGATCCGGGAGCCCGCAGGGGCTCCCGGATCGTTTCTGTGCGAAGTAATATTGACCAGCCGATTGCATACCTATACATCTTTCCTTCTGTTCCGGTGCGCAGCAACGCTCCGGAATGCTTTTATCATTGCCGGTGACATTTCCTCGGAATCCTTATCAAAAGTAATCGGCTTATTCTTGGCAGCTTCAACTTCTTTCAATTGTTCTTCTGTCGGTTTTTCACCCGGATTAATTATATATGTCTTGATCATAATACACCTCCTGTTCCGCTTTGGTGGCGAGTCTTGCTGATATTAATCGTATGTTTTCTTTTCTCTCTGTGAATACTACGAATAATATCTCACCAACCAGACCCAAGGCAATATATCGGTCTTCGTCTTCACTATGTTCAAAATCATACATTTCCAGATAGTACGGATCATCAAAGACATGTGCCGCAGTCTCGAAAGAAATATGATGTTTCTGCTTGTTGATCTCGTTCTTTTCTTCGTCCCATTCAAATCGCATATTTCAGAGCCGCTCTTTCTTTTGTTTATCCTGCATTTCTTTAAGAATATTATACCCCGGAACAGCTGCCTCGAAAAGATGCAATTATTCTTTCTTCCTGAGCAGCAGGAGAGACCGCCGAAACACAGAAAATCCGGGAGCCCGCAGGGGCTCCCGGATCGTTTCAGTTTTGTGAGGGAGTTAGAATCAATTATTGTAATTTGTATGAGTGAGTAAAAGTGAGTATCAGTTTTCCTTATTGAACGTCATGGATGCGCGGTACATCTTCTCTACCAGATCGCGGTCCCAGTTGCCCGGGGTGCGGCCGATGGTGAAGGTGGAAACCTGGAAGCAGTTGTCGCTCATCCACTGGATGTCGTCTTCATCAAAGCCCAGATCGGCAAGAGTAATGCCCAGGTCGATCTTCTTCAGAAGGTCAAGGATTACTTTATAGCAGTCGTTCTCATCCTTGCCGCCGAAGATCCGGGAGATCACGCCCAGGCGCTCCGGCGCGTAGGGGATCAGCTCCTTGAAGATCACCGGGGAGATGGCTGCCAGGCCCTGTCCGTGGACAGCGTTCTTCAGGCCTCCGATGGGGTGGTCCATGCCGTGGGGAGCGACGACGCTGACCATATCCAGCGTGTATCCGCCGTATGTGCTGGCGAGTGCTACGTTGCTCCATGCCTCTTCATCATCGTAATTGTTATATACCTTCAGGAGGTTTTCACTCATGAGCTTCAGGCCTTCCAGGGCGAACATATCGGAGATCGGCGTAGCGCCTGTGGAAAGATAAGCCTCGTCCAGATGGCACAGCGCGTCGAATGCTACAGAAGCAAAGACGGATTTCGGCATGGTCATCATCAGCTTCGGATCTACGATGGCTCTCTTGGGAACCACAGCCGGGCCTTTGATGGCCTTCTTGTCCTTGTTCTCATCGTTTGTCATAACGCCGATGCCGTTTACTTCGCTGCCGGTGCCGCAGGTGGTAGGTACGGCGATCAGGGGGATGGACTTGACTACGGGGATGTTCTTGTAGATCATGTCTTTGATCAGAATGTCATTGCACGCTCTGGCGCAGATGCCCTTCGCCAGGTCGATGACGCTGCCGCCGCCCAGAGCGATAGCTACGCTGCAGCCTTCTTCTTTGGCAACTTCTGCGCCCGCCTCAGCGATGGAAATCAGCGGATTGGGCTTGGCCTGGTCATAGAGGACCCATTTGATCCCCTGTTCATCCAGCTGCGCCTGCACCTTCGCCAGCAAACCGGACTTCTTGGTGCTGTGGCCGCCCGTGACGATCAGGGCCCGGTTCCCGTATTTCTTCGCCTCTTCGCCGATCTGCGCGGAAACGCCTGATCCAAATAACAGATCCGCCTTTGTACTAAAGCTAAAACTCATTTTGCTTACCTCCCGGCAGGGCACTCACGATTTACGGATGCCTCTGGATATTTACTTGTTTTTACGTAAATATATTATACGCCAACTTCCGCTGCGATGCACGAGAAACGTCGGGAAGACGGATAAGAAAGTCAAGTAGAAGTTATCTGGAAGTTATCTAGAAGTTTTTCGTGAAGTATATTAGAAGTATATTGAGAAGTAGTTCTGGAAAGTTCATGAAGAGGGAAGACTATGTTTCTAGAAGAAATCACAGAGGCAGAAACGCTGGAAAGTTCCAACCAGGAATCTAAAGCACGTCTGGACAGGAATAATATAATTGACTGGCTGAAGACCATAGCCGGTTTCGCAAACGCGGGCGGCGGACATTTCTTTATCGGCGTTGAGGACAAGACGAATAAGCTGATTGGGTTTGAGCGCATGGAAGCGGATCTGGAAAGAAATTATTTTAATGACCAGGTTAACGATCATATCTTCCCCCGGCCGGCATGCCGTATTTACTTTCTGAAATATACGATACGCGATAAAGAACGGTATGTTCTGCATATTGATATTGCTGAATCTCCGGTAAAATCAGTCATTGTAAAGATTGATCAAATTCCGTCCATATACATTAGAAGGGAAGGCTTCACCGGTCCGCTGCACTTTATCCCGGTTCCGAACGGAGCCAGGCATGATGCAAAGGTGCTGGACTACTGCTATTCAACGGCACGCAAAGCTGCAGATATTGCGGATCACCTGGGACTCAGCAATTCAACATATTTTCGTAAGAAAATCCTGAAGAACCTCGTGGCAAATCACTATCTGGAAGAAAACCGCGGGGGACGTGCGGTTTTCTATAAGACAAACAGGGACATGGTGACAAGGGACTGAGAAATTTGAAATGAGGGTGCTCTGTCAAATCGTCAATGGAACTTCCGTATATTGTTCTTTCAGGTTATTTAACATATTGTATCTGATCATTCCCTCGCGCTGCATTCTTCCGACGACGATGCCCGGCGCAATGCCCAGATTCTTTGCGAAGTCTGATACACGATCAGCGGCGTAATCGTCTGCAGCTCGGAAGGCGGCAAAATCCCGCTCTGGAATCAATGTATCCTCTGCCCATCTGCTGGCTGCCTTTTCATCTTCCTCAGAGATGCCTCCCACCTGACTGACGTGACCCAGGAGCACGTGCGCCAGCTCATGAAAAAGACTGAACCAGAATATGTCTGCGTCTTTCCCTCTGGCTGTCAGACCAACGACGACTTTATTCCCATCGAGAAAAGATGCCCCCTGAAGAAAAGATCCTTTTAGATGGGGCAGGAAAACCAACGCAATGCCGCAGTCAGCAAGGGCGCTCTTCAGCCTTGGACAAAATTCTGTTGGCTTAAGTGCTGTCATCTTCCTTATTTCCGGTATGATCTCTGTCAGTCTCCTGATGCTGACAGGAGAAGTCTGAATCTCCCGGGACTGGATTTTGGCCTGCTGAGCCCAGGCCATAAGCGCCAGGTCGCCCTTTTCTGTGACTGCAAGCCGCCTGCAGGCGATCCTTGTGATCAGTGCATTTCCAAGCAGTGAAAGGTCTACCACCTCAAAGTATTTTCTGAGATTTATTGCTTTCTCCCTCGCGTTTCTGGTTTCCGATACCCATCCGTACTTTGCCATCTCACTGTAAGGGAACTGTCTAGCCAATTCGACATCGGCATCCATGGAATTCTCTGCTTTCGCCTTGATAATTTTCTCGCGATAAAATGACTCCAGCTCATTCCAGAATTTAGCCGGGGCACCAAGAACGATCTCAAGCCGGACTGCCGTCTCCGGCGTCAGCTGCACCTCGCCATTGATAAGCCTGCTGATATGCTTCTCCGACATATCCATTCTGGCGGCAAATTCCTTTTGGCTCATGCCTCTGTCTGTGAGCTGTTCCTTAATTGTTGCCCCAGGCGGTATTGCAATATAACTGCGGCTCTTCAACATAGTGCTGCCTCCTTAATAGGAATCCTGTTAATGATAATCAACGATTCCAAGAATATTTACGATTTGAATTTCAACTCCGCGTTTTTCAAACACCAAACGATACGGATGAACCAGATCTACTGCGAATTGGCCCTTTCTGTTCTGCGACAGGGCATGACATCTGCCGATGCGAAACTGCACCAGCATTTCAACCGTGTCAGCGGAATGAATCTCACCGATGCGCTGGTGTATCTTAACGGCCATGTCTTTACCATATTCTCGCTCTGCAGTCCTGGCATCCGTACAGATTCTTTCGATCTTTCTGTTTCTGTACGTGATCTCCAACCCTTCACCTCTTTGCTAATTAACCCCTGAGGTAAATTAATATTAACACGCAGAGTTAATTTCGTCAATCGATCAATTAACCTCTGAGGTAAATTAACCAGGCTATATGGTTCTTAGAACTGACATCCAGTAGCGATGATAATGGCAAAAGAACATAACCGGTCGACCATTGACGCGGTTATGTTCTTAAATAACAGAATTCTATCTGGCTGGATTTCTGTTTACGCCCCCTCATTTGACTGAATTAATACGTCTCCCAGTGGATCTTGCCGTGATCGACATCGCCGGCGCTGCGGGGGGACGGGTGGCGCTCAATGGCGCCGATGGTCAGAGCGGCTTCCAGCATGTAATTTTCGGGGAAGTGGAGCAGGCCGCGCAGGTATTCCTCCGTGGTCTGCCCGTTGGAAGCGATCCGCAGGCGTCCCTGGATCCAGCAGCTGCCCAGGCCCAGGCTGTCGGCCATCAGGTGCATGTTGGACATGACGATGGAACAGTCTTCTATGACAGTGTCAGACTTGTCTTTGTCCGCGATGACCACGATGGCAGCGTCCGCCTGGAGGAACATGGATACGGGAGACTGGCGGCAGCCTGCCATCTTCTTCAGCACTTCCTTATCTCTTACAACGATGAACTCCCAGGGGCGGATGGCCTTGCCGGACGGGGAGAGGAGACCGGCGTCCAGGATCTGCGCGATCTTTTCATCGGGAATTTTTTCGTCTGTATAATGCCGGACGCTCCGGCGGTCCTGCAGAATCTTTAAAAAATCAGACATGATAAACTACCTCCTGTTTTCCAAAAGTAAGTTGATTATACACAAATCAGGGACTTCCATCAACATGCTGTATTTTATCTTGCCCTGCTGATACTTCCCGGCTTATAATCAATAGTACAGCAGACGCGAAACGCAGAGGAAAGGAGGCGGACCCGTGGATGATCTTTTTAACAAAGCCCTGGCTCAGGCAGGGATATCCGATTTAGCCGGGCAGAACGCCCAGTCTGGACGAATCGCGCAGAACATCCAGAAGGACCATCCGGCGATCCCCTCTGATCCGTCAGAAATATTTAAGGATGTTGGCGTCACAGAGTACGTGGGCACTGCGATCGGGCCCACCATCGGCCTGATCCTTCCGGGCATGGATCCTGCCCTTGCCAGAGTCATGGGACTGGGAGACTACCGGGCCATCGGCTTCATCGGGAGCCGGGTGGGATTCGCGCCCCATGCCTTTGCCCTGGATGAGGCAGTCAAGTCCACCAACACGGAGGTGCTGAAGGCGGAGAGCCCCCGGGACGGCATAGGCGGCTGCGGAACGTCCGCTTACTTTATCATTGGCGGAGCGAACGTCGCAGATACCAGAAGATGTGTGGAGATGACTTTGTCCCTGATGAGCAAATACTACGGAGGCATCTGGATCAACGACTACGGCCATCTGGACATGCAGTGGTCGCCCCGGGCCAGCCAGTGCCTGCAGCTCTCTTTCGGCGCGGAACCAGGGGAGGCCTTCGGGCTGATCAACGGGGGACCGGCTCCGGTGGGCGCGGTCCTGGCAGACGTGGCAGTCAAAGCTGCAGAGGTGGAGATCGTCAATTACACATCTTGTGCGAACGGCCTCGATTTCGCCTACGGAAACGAGGTCACCACCACCATTACCGGCGATTCCGAGGCAGTCCGCCAGGCGGTGCGGGCGACCATCGATCCCGGGCGTAAGATCCTCTCCGGGCTGGGAAGCGAGGCGGAGTGCATGGGCACGCCGTACTATTGATTTTTAAAGTACCAAGCCATCCCTGCCGCTTTTAACATACGTTGACAAAAGTTATGAAAAGTTATAAAACACCTTCGCAAGTTATAAAGGCTTATGAAAGCGGTCTTAGCAATGATAAGATTTAGAAAAAGTTCAAGGAGGATCTACTCCCAAGGTATGCAGAGAACTTCCCCGTCTGGGCGTCTCAGTCAAACGGCATGCTGCAGCTGTACCATGGAACTGTACTATGGACCAAAGGGTCGTCTCGGCATGAGGCGGCCTTTTTTAGATCATCACTTCGTGGGATTCTTCGTTGTGGTCTTGCAAGTATTAATGTTGCATATTGTAATGACAATGTATTGACAGAAGACGAGCGATGATGTATTCTTAGTTTAGAAACAGGAGGTGATTATATGGCTGCTACAACGAATCTTAATATCCGTACAGATAAAGATGTAAAGGAACAGTCGGAAAAGATATTCGCTGAACTGGGTCTTACTATGACTGCTGCGATAAATATCTTTTTAAGAACTGCAATTCGTGAGAATGGGATCCCTTTTGCCCTGAAGCTTGATGTACCAAATGCTGCAACGGCGGCAGCGATTGAAGAGGGAAGACGTATTGCCGATGATCCGAATGTAATAGGATACAGTGATATGGATGAATTAAGAAAGTCACTTGGAGTATGAAATACGAAGTCAAATATACGAACCAGTTTAGAAAAGATCTTAAGATAGCAAAGAAACAGCATAAGGATCTCGAGGAACTTTTCAGAGTCATTAATATTCTTGCTGATGGCGGTGCTTTGGATCCAAAATATCGCGACCACAGCCTTACGGGAAATTACAAGGGAACCAGGGAATGTCATCTCGAACCAAACTGGCTGCTTATCTATGAGTACAGGAACGATGTGCTTGTGCTTATGTTATATCGACTTGGATCGCATGCTGAACTGTTTGAATGAAACTGATCCATATTGACTTGCTGAAGACATGGCCACTGGCTCCGCAGATGCCCTTCGGCAGAACTCTGAAGAATTACAGGCACGGCTGGCGTAATGTGCGCAGTCGGGCATGTAATCGCTCAGAGAGCAGCGGATCCTGTGACCTGGGCTTTACATATTCTTAATCCCGGTTAATAATTCTGCAATCCAGTGAATCTGTATCCACGACGAGCCACTGCCGCGCGCCAACCGGATGTCCGTCGGGATGCGCGGAGAACAGGTCGCAGTAAACGACGCCTCCGATCTCGGTGATTTCCTCAAAAGGCGTATGCCCCGCGACCTGGAGGAGGGAATCGGGAAGATACATGGGCTCGCCGTACTGCGGGCGGTACCACAGGGACGAGAGGTCCTGCCACAGCTGGCTGTAGCCGAGCTGGTTGATCTCCGCGGCGATGTCCGCGGGCGTTTTAGTTTCCGGCTCTGGGATATATTCGTTCACAAAGGCCTGACAGACGCCCCCGTGGCTGAACATGACTTTGTCCGCGACGTGAACAAAGCCCAGGCTCTCGCCAGCGATCTCCTTTAGTATATCCAGCTTTTCGCATACCGTTCGTGTTGCCCTGACGGACTGCCCGGACACGCCCTGCTGCCATTGGTAGGCGATATCGTGATTCCCGCAGCACCAGAGGGTATCGGGAAACTTTTCCGCAAATGACAGCGCCGCGTCATAGGTTTCCTCATAAAGAGGAATGTTAAACTGCTGGTTCCAGTCGTCCGCCAGATCCATGAGGCAGACCGCCCGGTCCGCTTCACCGGCCCGGAGCAGTGCCGCCCCGTCGGCGAACATCTTCGGCTTTAGGTGAACATCCGGTATGACAAGAATTCGCATGGAGGCTCCTTTCTTCCCTCATAGTCGTTTCCGTTTACCTTACAATTATAGCAGGAATCTGATATTATACACGGAGAGGCTTCACGCGTTGACGAGAATTGCAGGGTAAGAAATGGCACACTATACAATCGGCGAATTTTCAAAATTAACAGGAATATCCGTTACGGCTTTGCGCTATTACGATAAAATCGGTTTGATCAACCCTGACCGGGTGAAGGACAGCGGCTATCGCCTTTACTCCGGACGCCAGCTGCTCCACGCGCAGTTCATAAACAACATGAAGAGCATCGGGCTATCCCTGGATGATATCCTTCAGCTGGAAAAAAACGGCGTGCAGGGAGAAATTATGGACAAAATCAGCAGCATCAAAAGGCAGATGGAGCAGAGTCTGCGTGTGATAACGAATCTGCAGAATTATTATTCCACAGGACTTTCCCTGAGAGACCATGCGGGTGAGATCAGTGAACTGGAAGAGGGAATCCTCAGCGGCTGCTATTATCTTGAGGACGCGTTTACCAATGCGGATCTTGAGGATATTTTTACCTACCACTGTCAGGAGATCCAAAATAGAAGAGATGAAAAAGGGCTTCATCAGCTTACCGGTATGCGGATGATCTTTGACGCGGGCAGTCCTGACAGCGGTCGTCTCATTATGCCTGTAGAAGAACCGGATGATCCGTCTGACGCGGATGGATATATGGAACCTGTCCGGACGATGAACGCGGTTATTCTGAAAAAGTCGATCGACTTTACAGGGGAGACAAAGAAAATGATGAAGCTGATAGAGTCGCAGGGCAGGACTCCCTCCGGAGATCCGGTCATAGAGTGCCTGCTGGATCCAGGCGATATGGTGGATCAGGACAGCATCCTGGTTCGGATCCATGTGCCTGTTGCGGAATAGTGTATAAATATTGACTCTAACAAACTGGCAGTCTCAGAGAAACGGGGCTGTCTTTTTTAGTGGGTTTTAATTTTTAGAAAGCTATTGACTCTATAGTTAACTTTAAGGTTACTCTTTAAATTGTAATTAAGTAATATTTTTTCGATTTTGTTTTGTGTTCACAGGCCAAAAGACAATGTCTGTGGACTGAAAGGAGTACAGGTATGATGATAGTTAAGGATCTGGTCAGCCAGTTTTCCAAAGATATCACGCCCGCGTATACTGCAGCGGACGGGGAGATCCTCACATTTCGGACGGTTGACTGCTTTGGCGGGGCGGTAAAAACGGACGGGGATTTCCCGGAGGATCTTAATGAAGAGGATTCTGATCTTGCGACCGGTCTGGTCTTTGTTGAAGGAGCAGAGCCGGGAGATGTGCTGAAGGTAGATATTCTGGATGTAGATGTGGACAGCCAGGGCGTGACATGCGCCATGGGCGGACCATTGGCGGGATCCTGTGAGCCTAGGGTGAAGGTTGTGCCCATCCGGGATCGTGTTGCGTCATTTAATGATTTGAAATGGGAGGTCGATCCCATGATCGGCGTCATCGGCGTAGCGCCTGCCGGTGATCCGATTGCCTGTGTCCAGATCGGCGATCACGGCGGAAACATGGACAGCAAGATGATAAAGAAGGGTTCTTCCGTATATCTGCCCGTACAGGTTTCGGGAGGTCTGCTCGGGATGGGTGATATACACGCATCCATGGGTGACAGCGAGCTCTGCGGTACGGGTATAGAGATCGCAGGCGATATCACGGTAAGGGTATCTGTGATCAAGGGCTTCGAGCTTGCTTTCCCCGTAACAGAGACAAAGGATAAATGGTACGTCAACTGTGCAAGGGCAGAGTATCAAACGGCTCTGAATGATGTGTGCGCTGAAATGCAGCGGCTTCTCATGAATGCTTACGGATGGGATGCGACAGATACGTATCTGTACATGTCCCTGCAGTGTGATATAGAGATCAATCAGTTTACTCTGCCCTGTCCCATTGACATGTGCATACGCGCCGGAGTGCCTAAGGTTCCGGGAAAAGAACTTGTAAAATAGGAGGTGGGTCAAATGACAGAAAAGAATGTTTCTGCGCCGGCTGCAGGCGCCGCTTCGGAAGGGAATCAGCTTAAGAGGGCTCTGAAACTCAGGGATCTGGTTTTCTACGGGGTCGTCATGATGACACTGATCGCTCCTATGGCGGTATTCGGGCAGGTAGAGCATGCCAGCGGCGGAATGACGCCTCTGGTCTATCTCGTTGGATCGATCGCGATGCTTTTTACCGCGCTGTCCTACAGGCAGATGTCTATGGAGTTCCCTATGGGCGGCTCTGTATACACTTATGTACAGCATGGAATCAACCATCACGTAGGTTTCATCGCGGGCTGGATGATCCTTTTGGATTATATCTTCGTTCCTTCCCTGCTGTATAACATGGTATCCTATATCGCTCAGGGAACATTCGGGATCCCATTCTGGATATGGATCCTGGTCTTTATCGCTGTTGACGTGGTGATCAACGTCGGAGGGATCACGTATACGGCGAAGGCTGACTTGGTCCTCTTTTTCGTGGAACTTGTGGCAGTGTGTATTTTCATCGTCGGAGCAATTATTTTTATTACAAAGCCCGGTGGGGTGGAATTCACGCTCAAACCGATCTATCAGCCGGGAAAGCTCAATCTGCAGTTTATAGCAAGTGCATGTACGATAGCTGCGCTCTCTTTCCTGGGATTTGACGGCATCAGTACGCTGGCGGAGGAATCGCTGAATCCCGCTAAGGATGTCGGAAAAGCGACGATCATTGCTTTGTTCACCGTAAGTATATTCTTTATCGTTCAGACATACCTCGCATGCTGCGTTCTGCCTGACTGGCAGAATACGGACCCGTCTACCGGATTTTATGATGCAGCTGCGAAAGCTGTTGGTAAATGGTTTGAGTTTTTCATGGTAATCGTTACCCTGCTTGCTGCAGGCATCGCCAATACACTTGTGGCGCAGTCCTCCGCGGCCCGGCTTCTGTTTACCATGGGAAGGGATCGGGTAATTCCCGGATTCTTTGGAAAAGTGCATCCAAAGCACAAGACGCCCTATGCGGCAATATATTCACTGGCTGTCTTTTCTCTGGTTATCGCTCTCGTGGTTCCCACGGACACGCTGGTGAGACTGGTGAATTTTGGCGCGATCTTCTCCTTTGCGATGCTTAATATCAGTGTTATTGTTTACTTTTTCGGCAAGAAGAAGCAGAGAGACCTGCACGGCATCATCAATTATCTGATCCTGCCGGGAATTGGCCTGTGTATCCTGCTTTATATATTCACCGGATTCGATAAAATCTGCTACATTATCGGCATTACGTGGCTGATCATTGGGATCATCATTGGATTTGTCAAATCCCATGGATATAAAGAAGTGCCGGAAAGCTTTAAACATATGGAAATGTGATGGAGGGGAAACCGTAATATGACTTACCAATGGAAACCTTATGCTGACCTTGTCGTTCGGAAGGCTGTGATCTACACCATGGATAAAACGGTAAAGGACATTCAGAAGAAGGACTATGATTTTACTGTATTCGATAATGGATATGCAGCAGTTAAGGATGGGATCATTATCGCGGCAGGAGAGGGATGTGACGAATCCCTGATTGGACCGGATACCACAGTAGTGGATGCGGACGGACAGACACTGATGCCCGGTATGATAGATTCTCATATGCATGCGATGTTTGCCGCAATGGATCTAAAAAGCGTTGCGCTGGAGCACTGCCGGAGCAGAGAGGAAATGCTGAAGCTGCTTCAGGAAAGAGACAGCAGCGAAAAAGCTGGAAGATGGATCAAAGGCGCTGGTTTCTACGAGCTGGCATGGGAGGGCGAAAACAGGAAACCCAACCGCTTCGACCTGGACAGCGTATCCAAAGACCGTCCCATATTTATCAAGAGGCTCTGCTGCCATGTGATCGTTGCGAATTCCAAGGCTCTTGAGCTGGCAGGGATCACCAGGGATACCCCGGACCCGGACGGAGCGATCATCGGGAGGCTTGAAAACGGTGAGCCGGACGGGATCCTTTATGAGAATGCAGCGATGGATCTGATCGAAAGTGTTGTTCCGCCTCTGACAAAGGACGAACTGGTCGAGGTCATCGAAGAGATCGGGAAGTACATCAACAGCGTCGGTCTGACGACAGTCATTGACTGCAATATGACCTTTGACTGCATGCGCGCCTATCTGCAGGCATACCGGCAGGGCAGGCTCACATACCGGGATTACATGATGTTCTATCTGGACAAGGCGGTTGGAGATATCCCATATCATTTAAACAGAATATATGAAATGCCCTGCGTCACTGGATTCGGCAACGATATGGTCGCCTTGAACGGAATAAAGATCACGTTGGATGGAGTACCGACTTCCGGTACTGCATATATGAGAAAGAATTATCGTCATATGCCGGAGACCAGAGGGTACACGACGATCACACCGAAAGAGATGAAACAGGTCTGCCAGTACGCTGAGAAATACGACTGGCAGGTCGGCGTCCATACGATCGGAGACGCCGCCATGGATGTGGCTCTGGACGCATTCGAAGCGGAAGGCGCCGAAGCCAGCGCCAGAAACAGAAACTACCTGATTCACGCATGTCATCCGCAGCCGGATATGATCCCCAAACTGCAGGAGATGAATACGCCGGTCACCATCCAGCCCACGATCATGGGGCAGATGGGCGATGAGTCCGTGTTATTTGATGAATACCTGGAGCTGAATCAGCCGGCAGGACTGTATTTCAACAACAGCATCATCTGCGGAGGAAGTTCAGATTACCCGGTGGTGGACTGCAATCCGTTCATCGGTATGAGCTACGCCATGACCAGGATGCATCTGGACGGGAAGGTTCACGGACCGCAGCACAAAATCAGTGCCCGGCAGGCTCTGCTGATGTGGACCGTCAATTCCGCTTATATTACCGGAAAAGAGGACCGGCTGGGATCCATCGAACCGGGCAAGCTGGCAGATATGATCCTGGTAGACACGCCGACGCTCGAAGCAACGCCGGAGGAAGTCATGAGGACAAAAGTGCTTCGGACATGGCTCGGCGGGAAACTCGTGTATGAAAAGAGCCGTGGGTGATCGGCGGACCATTATAAACTGTTTGAACTCACTGAGCCAAAAGAAAATAACCGCCGCGTCTGACGCAGGCGGTTATTTTCGCGATCAAATATCTTCTATGGAGGCGCTTCGCCAGGGCAAAGTCAAGTATGACTTTGTTGAAATGATGGCATGTCCCGGCGGATGCTCCGGCGGAGGCGGACAGCCCATTTACGATGGAAAAGAGTTATCCGGGCTGCGGGCCCACGAGCTGCTCCATACCGATGAAAGCTCCTGGGATCTCGTACCTCCTGAGCGGGATAAGAGAGACGTGGAGGAGTATTACAGTATTAAGGTACTGTAAATCAATCAGCTTGCGTCTTTAGCCGCGGGCTGCCTGAGGGGGTGTCTCAGAGGGTAATTTCAACCTTCTGAGACATCCCCAATTTTACCTAAGACATGCTGGGCCTATTGAAGAATTCATCTCCGAATTTCTGAAGGTAATCAGCAAATTCCTCATCAGTGATATCCCGCCCATAAGCTTCTTTTGCATTGTCAAGCACCTGCTCCATCTTGTACCAGTCAGCCGGCTGCAGCTGGAAATTTCTTAAACCGTATTTTTCCAGTCTCTTTGGACATCTTGTGTAAATCATATAATCCTCCTGTATGTGAACTTCCACGAATTTTACGACTAAAGAATCCTTCAGACATTTACGCCTAAAGGATTCTTTTCAATCATCATTCATTTGTGCCCTGAATGAACTGCAGGATTGGCGTTTTGTCTCGAAGGATCCCGCTTTCTCCTTCACGATGTCACGGATGAAATCCGCCATACCCTTTGCCATGATGATGAAGG
>OMXT01000037.1 GCA_900315125.1 uncultured Eubacteriales bacterium | reverse complement strand
TTTAAATTGCGGATAGGGCTCGCATTGTTGAAAAACCGCCTTGATTAATTTGACTTATCCACAGGCATTTAATTTGCCGGACAACATAAAACCTCCACATCTATTTTACACTAACACATTTTAGCGCTGAACCCCGTATTTAGATATCCCCTGTTATATGAGGCACAGCTGCTATTGACGCCGGGCCGGATTACCGATATAGTAGAAGTGTTGACGGAAAATGGAGGTTTTAGAATGGACGATAATTTCAGAGACAAAAAATATACGTTTTTCCAGCACAGGGAGTGTGAATACTTTCCATGTCACCAGACGGGCAAGCCGGAGGAGTTTAACTGTCTGTTCTGCTACTGTCCCCTGTACGCTCTGGGGGAGAACTGCGGAGGAAATTTTCAGTACCTTGAGAACGGGTTCAAGGACTGCACCGGATGCATGTTCCCCCATGTAAGGAATAACTACCCCAAGATCCTTGAACGCTATTCCGATATCATCGCGGTAGCAGCCAGGAAGCAGAAACCGGATGCTCCCGCATCGGATCCCGCAGAAGGACGCCTGCTCCAGCGCAGAAAGAGCCGGGACTAGCCTCCAGGCAGCGGCTGTATGCCCGCGGATCAACAGCAAAATGCTCCGGTTACCGGTTTATCACCGGCAGCCGGAGCATTTCTATTACTGTTTATTATGTTCAGCAGGAATGGCCGCAGCCTCCGCCTCCATGGGAACCGCAGGAATGGCCGCCTTCCCCGTGTCCATGAAGGTCACAGTTCGATCCGGAAGAAACAAGCCTGCCCGCGAGAAAATCCTGTACTGCCAGGTCCGCGTCGCCTGATGCTCCCGATACGACCTGAATGCCGGCTTCCTCCAGGGCGCTCATCGCTCCGCCTCCCAGTCCGCCGCAGATCAGAACGTCCACATCATTTCCATCAAGAAGTCCCGCCAGCGCGCCATGAGATATGCCATCTGCTCCGCACACCGCCGTCTTTCTCACCTCTCCGTCAGCTACATCATAGATCTTAAAATTCTCTGTCCTGCCAAAGTGCTGGAAAACCTGCCCCTGGTCATAGGTTACTGCAATTCTCATACTGTTCTTCTCCTTCTCTCCAATGTCAAATTTCGGCGCAGCGCCGCCGGATCTGCCCCGGAACCTGCAGCCCGGGCAGTCCGCCATCCCGTCACAGATCCAGTATGTCCCGCCGCTGATCCGAAGCTCCCGGCCCCGTACAAGACACTCGGCGATCTTCCTCCTGGCGCTGTTATAAATCGCCTGGGCTGTCGTCCTTGCGATACCCATACGCTCCGAGCATTCCGCCCGGCTGAGACCCTCCAGATCAATGAGCCGGATCGCCTCATACTCGTCAAATGTCAGCGTCACCGGGCTGCCGCCTGGATGCTGTCCTGCAGGAACAAAGCCCTCACTGACGGGTTCCTCGCATATTCTTTTAACGATTTTAGGTCTCGCCATCCTTCCACCTCTGATGTGCAATCATGAAATGCCATCGCCGTGCTTCTCAACGATATATTTATGTCATATGACATTTAAAGTATAATCATGTTTCCGTCATATGTCAATAATAAAAGCAGGATTTCCGGAGCACGGAAAAACCCGCGCCGAAGCGCGGGTTTGAATATCTGCAGTATTCAGTTATACCAGCTCAAGGAATACCATCTCTGCGCAGTCGCCTCTGCGGGGACCGAGCTTCAGGATCCTTGTGTATCCGCCGTTGCGGTCCGCATATCTGGGACCGATCTCGTCAAACAGCTTTGCTACTACACCCTCATCATAGATGTAAGCCAGCGCCTGTCTTCTTGCGTGAAGATCTCCGCGCTTAGCCAGCGTGATGAGTTTTTCTGCTTCTCTTCTGGCTTCCTTCGCTCTCGTATCGGTCGTTGAGATTCTCTCTTCACGGAACAGGTCTGTAACGAGATTTCTCAGCATTGCCTTTCTGTGAGCCGAATTTCTGCCCAGTTTTCTATATCCCGGCATCTCTCTGTGCTCCTTTCTCCAGTCTGACTATACATCGCTGGGTTTCAGACTGAGACCCAGTTCTGCAAGTTTATTCTTTACCTCATCAAGGGATTTCTTACCGAGGTTTCTGACTTTCATCATATCTTCCTCAGTACGTTCGGTCAGTTCCTCGACCGTATTGATGGACGCTCTCTTCAGGCAGTTGAAGGAACGAACGGAAAGCTCCAGTTCCTCAATTGTCATCTCAAGCGCCTTTTCCTTCTGATCCTCTTCCTTCTCGATCATGATCTCCATGCCGTCTGTGTTATCATCCAGCTGGATGAACAGATTCAGATGTTCTTCCATGATCTTGGCACCGATGGATACACCCTCCTCAGGAGTGATGGATCCGTCAGTCCAGATTTCCAGAATCAGTTTGTCATAGTCCGTAACCTGACCTACTCGAGTATTCTCGATGGTATAGTTGACACGACGAACCGGTGTATAGATCGAGTCCACAGGAATTACAGAGATCGGCGTGCTGTCCGTCTTATTCTGATCTGCGGGAACGTAACCTCTTCCCTTAGCCAGATTGATCTCCATGACAAGGGTCGCACCCTCTTCCAGTGTGGCAATATGGAGATCCGGATTGAAAATCTCCATTTCAGAATCACCGATAATATCTGCCGCGGTAACGTCTTTCGGTCCCACCGCATTTATTATGACTCTCTTCGTATCTTCACCGGTTAACTTGACCGCCAGTTTCTTCAGATTCAGGATGATCTCTGTGACGTCTTCCTTGACGCCCGGGATCGTCGAGAATTCGTGAAGGATTCCATCGATTTTTACGGATGTTACTGCAGCCCCTGGGAGGGACGAGAGGAGAATCCTTCTCATGCAGTTTCCTAAGGTTGTTCCATAGCCTCTCTCCAGAGGTTCTACGACGAATTTTCCATAGGTTCCGTCATCGCTGACTTCTTTTGTTATCGTTGGTTTTTCGATTTCTATCACTAAGAAAACCTCCTCCTGGTAGCCTGATTAATTTAACATTTCCGTTAATCCCGGGCACAATAGCCTTTGTGCCCTGAGCCCCCGGAGCTTCCAGACGAAGCCCCGAAGCGCTGCAGCAAAATGCGCTGCGCTGCTATAAGGCGCTGGATTATTTGGAGTACAACTCGACGATCAGGTGTTCAGCAATCGGTGTGTCGATATCTGCTCTTGTGGGCAGTGCAATAACCTTGCCTTCCAGTTTTTCTGTATCCATAGTCAGCCAGGAAGGAACGGTGATCTGCATGTCCTTGATCTCCTTGAACTTCGGAGAGTTCTGGCTCTTTTCCTTGACTGCGATCACATCTCCTGCCTTAACCTCCTGGCTCGGAGAATTTACTTTCTTTCCGTTTACTGTGAAGTGACTGTGCACGATCAGCTGTCTTGCTTCTTTTCTGGAAGAAGCCATTCCCAGTCTGTAAACAACGTTGTCCAGTCTGCTCTCCAGCAGGATCAGCAGATTGTCACCGGTAACGCCCTTCTTGGATGCTGCTCTGTTGAACAGGTTGTGGAACTGTTTTTCCTGGAGACCGTAGAATCTCTTAGCCTTCTGCTTCTCACGGAGCTGCAGTCCGTACTCAGAGTTCTTCTTTCTCATCTGGCCGTGCTGTCCGGGAGCGTAATTCTTTCTCTCAAGAGCACATTTGGCGCCGTAGCATCTGTCACCCTTCAGGAAAAGCTTCTGACCTTCTCTTCTGCATAATCTGCAGTTTGCGTCTGTATATCTTGCCATATGTTCTTACTCCTCCCTTCTAATCAGACTCTTCTTCTCTTCGGCGGACGGCATCCGTTGTGAGGAATCGGGGTGATATCCTTGATCATAGTGATCTTCAGGCCTGCTGCCTGCAGAGCACGGATCGCAGCTTCTCTTCCGGATCCCGGTCCTTTTACATAAACTTCTACTGTTTTCAGACCATGCTCCATTGCTGCCTTTGTGGCTACCTCAGCAGCCTGCTGCGCAGCGAAAGGAGTGGACTTCTTGGATCCCTTGAATCCCAGGGAACCAGCGCTGGACCATGAAAGCGCATTTCCATCCATATCGGTCAGCGTTACAAGTGTATTATTAAAGGTGGACTGAATATGAGCCTGGCCTTTTTCAATGTTCTTACGCTGAACTTTCTTTCTTCTAACGACTTTTTTTCCGCCCTTAGCCATATTAGCGTCCTCCTTACTTCTTCTTTCTTCCTACTGTTTTCTTTGGACCCTTGCGTGTTCTGGCATTGGTCTTGGTCTTCTGTCCTCTGACAGGCAGACCTCTTCTGTGTCTGATGCCTCTGTAGCTTCCGATCTCCATCAGTCTCTTGATGTTCATGGAAACTTCTCTTCTCAGATCACCTTCCACCATGTATTCGTTTTCGATGATCCTTCTGATTTTACCAGCCTCTTCCTCGGTCAGGTCCTTAACTCTTGTGTCAGGATTGATTCCTGCCTCTTCGAGGATCGCCTTCGCTGATGTTTTGCCAATTCCGTAGATATAAGTCAGACCAATCTCTACTCTTTTGTCTCTTGGTAAGTCGACACCGGCTATACGCGCCATATGTTTCCTCCTTCTCCTATCTTCCGTCACAAATCCAGGGTGATATAGACAGGCGTTCTGAAAAATAGTGATTAAGCCATGGACCCTGGCATCCCGGCCTTTTATAGGGTACAAAGTCCTGTTTGCCGGACTTCAACCATTACTGTATTGTTTTGCGATCAGCCCTGTCTCTGCTTATGCTTGGGGTTCTCACAGATAACCATGACCTTGCCATGTCTCTTGATAACCTTGCATTTTTCACAGATCGGCTTTACTGAAGCTCTTACTTTCATTTTAAACCTCCTTGTTCGCCTGCATTATCTCTGAAGCATTATCATTTTATCAGCCCTTGTCTCTCCAGGTGATCCTTCCCCGGGTCAGATCGTAGGGTGAAAGTTCAACTTTTACTTTATCTCCCGGAAGGATCCGGATATAATTCATCCGGATCTTGCCGGAAATGTGAGCCAGTACCTCGAAACCGTTATCCAGCTTTACCTTGAACATCGCGTTAGGCTGCGCGTCTACAACAGTCCCGACTGCCTCTATGACGTCCTTTTTCGCCATAATATTACCTCTCTTTATATCGTTAGAATATCCGGCTCCCCGTCTGTAATGAAAACAGTGTTCTCATAATGGGCAGCCCATCCGCCGTCCTGTGTCACGACAGTCCAGTCGTTCAGCAGTGTGTCAGTCTCATAGGAGCCTTCCACGATCATCGGCTCAATAGCTAATGTCATGCCTCGCTGGAGTCTCGGACCCTTCCCGGCTTTTCCATAATTAGGTATCGCCGGATCCTCGTGCATCTCTGATCCTATCCCATGACCGGTATAATCCCGGATCACGCCATAGCCTTCACCCTCGACGACTTCCTGTATTCTGTGAGAGATATCAAAAAGTCGATAACCTTCCTTCGCGAACTTTATCCCTTCGAAGAAGGATTTCTCTGCAGTATCGATCAAGTGCTGTGCTTTGTCGCTGATCGTTCCCACGCCGAATGTCCTGCAGGAGTCCGCCATGTAGTGCTCGTATTCTACCACGAGATCCACGCTGACGATATCCCCTTCATTCAGGACACGGTCACGGCTCGGAATACCGTGTACTACTTCTTCGTTAACAGAAGTGCACACGTGTCCGGGAAATCCGCCATATCCCTTTTCTGCCGCGATCATGCCGTGACGTTTCACGGTCTCCGCGACATAATCATCGATGTCCATCGTTGTAATGCCCGGCTTGATGAACGTCTTGAGACCGTCGAAGATCTCACGGTTCACCCTGCCGGCTGTACGCATCAGTTCCGCTTCTTCTGATGATTTTAAAATGATCATACTTTACTGCCCCAGAGCTGCTGTTATGCTCTCAAATGTCTGATCGGCGGGCTGTGCTCCGTCGATGCGAGCAAGGTTACCAGCCTTCTCATAATAATCTACGAGAGGCGCAGTTTCCTTGTTGTATACGTCAATACGATTCTTTGCTGTTTCTTCGTTGTCATCGGCTCTCTGAATCAGCTCGCCGCCGCACTTGTCGCAGATCCCTTCCTTCTTGGGAGGAATATTCACGATGTGGTAGCTGGCGCCGCAGTTCTTGCAGACTCTGCGTCCGGTAAGACGGACCATGAGTTCCTGCTCACCTACTTCCAGATCGATGACTTTGTCCAGCTTCTGGCCGTGAGCCTCAAGGAACTCATCCAGCTTTTCTGCCTGGTAAACTGTTCTCGGAAAACCATCCAGCAGGAAACCTGCTTTGCAGTCATCCTTCAGCAGACGATCCGTTGCGATCTCTACAACCAGATCATCGGGAACAAGTTCGCCGCGGTTCATATATTCCTGAGCCTTTTTGCCGAGCTCCGTTCCGTTCTTGATATTCTCTCTGAAAATATCGCCAGTGGAGATGTGGGGAACCTGATACTTCTCAACGATCCTGTCCGCCTGTGTGCCTTTGCCGGCTCCCGGAGGTCCTAACAATATTGTTCTAAGCATTTCGTGCCTCCTCTGCTGTTACTTCAGGAAACCTGAGTAATTACGCATTATCATCTGATTTTCCAGCTGTCTCATAGTATCCAGCGCCACACCTACAGCGATGAGCAGTGATGTTCCGCCGAAACGGATCTCAAGACCTGTATACTGAGAAACGATCGTCGGCAGCGTAGCGACGACTGCCAGGAAAATCGCACCTACGATAGAGATTCTTGACATGACTCTGTTGAGATAATCAACGGTTGCCTTGCCCGGTCTGATGCCCGGAATGAATCCTCCGTTTGCCTTCATGTTGTTCGCTACTTCAATCGGATTGAATGTAACCGCTGTGTAGAAGTAGTTGAAGAATATGATAAGTATCACATTAAGGATACCATATACCCATACGCCGGGGCTTCCGCCGGGTGACAGGTACTTTTCGCAGAAATCGTAGAATGCGGTATCCGGGAAGAAGTACATGATCGTCAGCGGGAACTGGAGGATCGACAGAGCGAAGATGATTGGAATAACGCCTGCCTGATTTACCTTCAGCGGAATATGTGTTGACTGTCCGCCGTACATTTTCCTGCCTACGACGCGCTTAGCGTACTGCACAGGGATTCTTCTCGTTCCCTGCTGGACCTCGACGATACCCATGATAACCAGCAGTGCAAATGCCAGGAAAAGCACGATGGTGATAAGGTTCATGGATCCGTCCGAATATCTGTCCATGATATTCGCGATTCCGCTGGGGATACGCGACACGATACCTCCGAAAATCAGAAGCGACATGCCGTTGCCGATTCCGTACTCGTTGATCTGCTCACCGAGCCACATGAGGAATGTACTTCCTGCAGTCAGAATCAGTGTGATTACGATAAATGTGAACCAGTTCTGGTCGATGATCGTTCTCCGGAAAAGACCGACAGTAAGGCCCAGACCCTGAATCAGCGACAGTACAACTGTCGTATACCGGGTGATCTGCGCCATTTTCTTCCGGCCTTCCATTCCTTCTTTAGCCAGTCTTTCGAAGTAAGGGAACGCCACCGTTAACAGCTGAATAATGATCGATGCTGTAATATAAGGCGTAACGCTCAGTGCGAAGATCGTAAAGTTGCTGAACGATCCTCCGGAGAACAGGTTGAACAGTTCAAACAGTCCCATATTGTCTCCGCTGAACATCTGGGCCAGATATTCACGGTTAATTCCCGGGACTGGGATATTAGATCCCAGCCGGAAAACAACCAGCATCAATAACGTGAAGATCATCTTGCCCCTGATTTCCTTGACCTTGAGGGCTTCGGAAATAGTCTTGAACATCTCCATATTAGATCACCTCAGCCTTTCCTCCAGCGGCTTCAATTTTTTCTACAGCACTCTTGCTGAACTTGTTTGCCTTAACTGTGAGGCTCTTCTTCAGTTCTCCATCACCGAGGATCTTGATTCCGCCATTTTCAGGCTGCTTGACCATGCCAAGCTCCTTCAGCAGCTCCGGTGTTACGACGGTACCCTCATCGAATCTCTCCAGGTCACTGACATTCAGTGTAGAATATGCAGTTCCCCAAACGTTGGTGAATCCTCTCTTAGGCAGACGGCGATACAGCGGCATCTGGCCGCCCTCAAATCCGAGTCTTACTCCGCCGCCGCTTCTGGACTTCTGTCCGTTCATGCCTCTGCCGCCGGTCTTGCCCTGTCCGGTAGCCGTACCGCGGCCCCTTCTCTTGCGGGATCTTTTAGAGCCGGCAGGCGCTTTCAGTTCATGAAGTTTCATTATTAATGCACCCCCTATCCTACAGCTCTTCTACAGTAACAAGATGTCTTACCTTGTCACAGGCACCGCGGGTTGCCGGGGTATCTTCCAGCTCTACGCTGTGGTGCATCTTCTTGAGTCCTAATGCTGCGACAACTTTCTTCTGCTTGGGATTGGCGCCAATAGTACTCTTAGTTAATGTGATTTTCAGCATTTTCTTAGCCATTGGTTAACTCCTCCTATCCCAAAATTTCTTCCGGTGTCTTTCCTCTGCGCTTGGCAACCTGCTCCACCGTCATCATGCCCTTCAGGCCTTCCAGTGTAGCATAGGCGATATTTCCGCTGTTGCTGGAACCTACGGACTTCGCTCTTACGTCCTTGATTCCGGCAGCTTCCAATACTGTACGGGCAGATGCTCCGGCAATAA
This sequence comes from uncultured Eubacteriales bacterium, assembly GCA_900315125.1. Classification (GTDB taxonomy): domain Bacteria; phylum Bacillota; class Clostridia; order Peptostreptococcales; family Anaerovoracaceae; genus Aminicella. Next base: position 28,178 of record OMXT01000037.1, on the reverse strand, counting down.
CTCCGGTACCCTGTGCAGCAGGCATCAGGATCACGCGTCCTGCGCCGAAAACACCGATATTTTTATGAGGGATCGTAGTTCCTACTGTCGGAACATAGATCAGATTCTTCTTAGCATCTTCCGTAGCCTTTCTGACAGCCTCAGGAATTTCCTGAGCCTTGCCCAGACCTACGCCTACATATCCATTGTGATCGCCGACAACGATGGTAACGGAGAATCTCATGTTTCTGCCGCCCTTAACCGTCTTGGCAACACGTCTGATGTTGACAATAGTTTCAGTCAGATCAAGCTTGGAAGCATCAATAACATTACGCATTATATATCCTCCTGTTAGAATTTCAATCCGCCTTCGCGAGCGCCGTCCGCCAGTTCCTTGACTCTTCCGTGATAGAGGAATCCGCCTCTGTCAAAGCAGACTGTCTCGATTCCCTTCGCGAGCGCTCTCTTAGCAATAGCTTCTCCGACTTTCTTCGCTGCTTCCTTGTTTCCGCCGTACTCAACTTCAGCCTTGAGCTCCTTGTCCAGAGTGGATGCAGCTACCAGCGTTGTGTGGTTCACATCGTCAATGATCTGACAGGAAATGTTCTTGTTTGATCTGTAAACAGCCAGTCTCGGTCTTTCAGGAGTTCCAACCAGGTGATTTCTTACTCTGGCATGTCTCTTCAGACGCTTGTCTTTCTTACTAACGTTTGCCATCCTGCTTCACTCCTTTCTATGCCTTAGCTCCGGTCTTGCCTTCTTTTCTGCGTACGTGCTCGTTCTCATAGCGGATACCCTTGCCCTTATACGGCTCCGGCTTTCTCCACTTTCTGATTACTGCTGCGTAGTTTCCAACGAGGGCTTTGTCTATACCTTTTACAACGACGGTGTTTGCATCCGGCGTCTCTGTTGTGATGCCTTCCGGATCTTCCATCTCTACCGGGTGTGAGTATCCCAGATGCATAACGAGGGTCTTGCCTTTCTTCTCGGCTCTGTAGCCAACGCCGATGATCTGGAGCTTCTTCTCAAATCCCTTGCTTACGCCCTCAACCATGTTGTTGATCAGCGCTCTGGAGAGTCCGTGCTGAGATCTGTGCTCGCGGTCGTCGCTTTCTCTTGTGAGAATGACTTCGTTTTCTTTTACCTCGACATGAACTGCCGGGTTGATCTGCTGCTCAAGCTGTCCGTTCGGTCCCTTTACGGTAACAACGTTGTTGTCATCGATCTTGACCTCTACTCCGGCAGGAAGTGCAACAGGCTTATTACCTATTCTTGACATATTATTACCTCCTACCAAACATAGCAGATGACTTCTCCGCCAACACCGAGTTTACGCGCTTCCTTGTCGCTGACGATTCCCTTGGATGTGGAAATGATCGCGATACCCAGTCCGCCCAGGACCTTCGGTACATCGTTAGCCTTTGCGTAAACTTTCAGGCCCGGCTTGGAAATCTTCTTGATTCCGTTGATAACCTTTTCTTTGTTAGCTCCATACTTGAGAGTGACCTTGATGGTGCCCTGAATGCTGTCGTCAATCACTTCATAATCTGCAATGAAGCCCTCGTCCAGAAGGATCTTCGCGATCGCCTTCTTCATCTTGGAAGAGGGGATTTCTACAGTCTCATGACCAACGGAGTTAGCATTTCTGATTCTTGTAAGCATATCCGCAATCGGATCTGTCATTGTCATTATGTTTACTCCCTTCTCGTGTAGTATGGGCAGACGTGATAATATGTCTGACCCACTTGCACAAAAAAACTATTGATTACGCTGCGGCAGCATTTGCCGCATCCGTCTTACCAGCTGGCCTTGCGAACGCCCGGGATCTCTCCCTTATAAGCAAGTTCACGGAAGCAGATACGGCAGATTCCATACTTCTTCAGGACAGAATGGGGTCTTCCGCAGATTCTGCATCTCGTATAGGCACGGGTAGAATACTTCGGTTTTCTCTGCTGTTTAACCTTAAGAGATGTTTTAGCCATATTCAGCCTCCTACTTTGCAAACGGCATTCCGAGCAGCTCCAGCAGAGCCAGTGCTTCTTCGTCGGTTTTTGCCGTAGTCGTAAATACAATGTTCATTCCCTTGATTTCATCTACATCATCATAGTTGATCTCAGGGAAGATCAGCTGCTCCTTCAGACCCATGGAATAGTTTCCTCTGCCGTCAAAGGAGTTTCTGCTGACGCCTTTAAAGTCTCTTACACGAGGAAGAGAAATGTTAAAGAGCTTGTCGATGAAGACATACATGTTGTCGCCGCGCAGCGTTACCTTAGCGCCGACAGGCTGTCCGGCTCTTACCTTGAAGTTCGCGATGGACTTCTTGGACTTGGTTACTACAGGTCTCTGTCCTGTGATCAGTCCGATCTCCTCAACAGCGGATTCCAGAAGCTTGGCGTTGTCCTTGGCTTCTCCCAGTCCCATGTTGACGGTGACTTTCTCCAGCTTGGGCACTTCCATGACGTTTGTGTAATGGAACTTTTCCTGCAGAGCTTTGAATACTTCGTTATTGTAAGTTTCCTTTAATCTTGCTGCCAAAACCTTCTCCTCCTTTCTTAGTCAATTACATTGCCGGTCTTCTTGTTGACTCTGACTTTTCTTCCGTCCTTAAAGTCATAGCCGATCTTAACCGGTTCTTTCGCTTTATCATCGTAATACATTACGTTCGAAACGTCGATAGGGCCTTCTACATGCTTGATCTCAGCTCTTTCCTTCTGAGTCTGCTTCTGGTGTTTCGTCTGGATGTTTACACCTTCTACAACGACTCTGTGCTCTTTCGGGATCGCTCTGAGGACCTTGCCTGTCTTGCCCTTGTCCTTTCCGGAAATAACGATTACCATATCATCTTTTTTAATACGCATTCGTTACACCTCCTACAGCACTTCCGGAGCAAGTGACACGATCTTCATGAATCCTCTGTCTCTGAGTTCTCTTGCAACAGGTCCGAAAATACGTGTTCCAACCGGAGTTTTATCTTCTTTGCTCTTGATAATTACAGCAGCGTTCTGGTCGAACTTTACGTAGCTGCCGTCTGCTCTTCTGGCGCCCGTCTTGCTTCTGACGACGACTGCCTTGACAACGTCGCCCTTCTTAACGACTCCGCCGGGTGTCGCATCCTTAACAGCGCATACGATGATGTCGCCGATGTTCGCATACTGACGGCTTGTACCGCCCAGGATACGGATGCAGAGAAGTTCCTTAGCGCCGGAATTATCAGCAACCTTCAATCTTGTTTCAGTCTGTATCATTACTGGCGCCTCCTTTATTTAGCTTTCTCAACGATGTTGACAAGTCTCCATCTCTTGTCCTTGGAAAGAGGTCTTGTCTCCATGATTCTAACTCTGTCACCAATGCCGCACTCATTGTTCTCATCATGAGCCTTGATCTTCTTGGTACTCTTTATCGCTTTTCCGTAAAGAGAATGTCTGCCGAGATCTTCGATGGCAACAACGATGGTCTTATCCATCTTATCGCTGACAACGACGCCGACTTTGGTTTTTCTATTATTTCTTACGTCTGCCATTTCACATCCTCCTTTCGATTAAGCCTGAACGTCCAGTTCTTTCTCTCTGATGATCGTCTTGACTCTTGCGATGTCTCTCTTGACTTCCCTCATCTTAACAGGGTTCTCCAGCTGTCCGGTAACATGCTGGAATCTGAGATTGAACAGTTCCTTCTTCATCTTGTCCAGTTCAGCGTTGAGCTCAACGTCTGTCATCTCTCTCATCTTGTTCAGATCCATTACGCTTCACCCTCCTTTGCCTGTTCCTGTGAGGCTTTGGCAACGAACTCGGACTTAATCGGAAGCTTGTGGCTTGCCAGTCTCATAGCCTCTCTCGCCTGCTCTTCAGATACGCCTGCGATCTCGAACATTACTCTGCCCGGTTTAACAACTGCTACCCAGTATTCAGGAGCACCTTTTCCGGATCCCATACGTACTTCAGCCGGCTTCTTAGTAACTGACTTGTGCGGGAAAATCTTGATGTAAACTTTTCCGCCTCTCTTTGTGTATCTTGTCATCGCGATTCTGGCAGCCTCGATCTGATTGGATGTGATCCAGCCGCACTCGGTGGCAACCAGGCCGTAATCACCGTAGGTCACTGTATTGCCCTTGGTGGCAACGCCCTTCATTCTGCCTCTATGAACTCTTCTATGTTTCACGCGCTTTGGCATTAACATGGCTCAGTTCCTCCTTTCACTCTTGCTTATTCCTGTGCCTGTTCTGCAGGTGCTTCTACCTGAGGTTCTGCTTTAGGCTCTTCTTTCGGAGTCTTTCTGATTCTCGGATTGACAGCTCTCATGGAATTCTGGCGGTCGTTTCTGTCGTTTCTTCCGCCTCTTCTTCTGTCATTTCTTCTTCTGTCGCCGTCTCTTCTGTTTCTTCTGTCTCTGCGGTCTCTCTTCTCCTCGCGGATCGGGCTCTGCAGTCCCTTCTCGAGAATCTCGCCGTGGTTGATCCAGACTTTGACGCCGATCTTGCCGTAGGTCGTATTGGCCTCAGCAAATCCGTAATCGATATCAGCTCTCAGTGTATGCAGAGGAACATTGCCTTCGCTGTACTTCTCATTACGCGCGATCTCAGCTCCGCCCAGTCTTCCGGAACAGAGGACCTTGCATCCCTTGGCTCCGGCTTTCATGGTTCTGCCGATCGCCTGCTTCATGGCTCTTCTGAAAGATACACGATGTTCAAGGGCATCTGCGATGCTCTCAGCAGTCAGCTGCGCGTCCAGCTCGCTTCTTCTGACTTCCTCGATGGAGATGGTCAGCTGCTTGCCGGTCATTTTCTCAAGATTCTTCTTCAGCTCGTCGATGCCTGCTCCGGATCTTCCTATGACCATACCAGGTCTTGCTGTCAGAACTGTGATCTTCATCTTGTCAGCTGCAGATCTCTCGATCAGGATCTTGGATACTCCAGCTCCATAAAGCTTCTGCTTAATGTATTTTCTTACTTTGCTGTCCTCAGCCAGGTAATCAGCAAAGCTGTCTTTCCCTGCGTACCATTTAGAATTCCAGTCCTTGATTACGCCTACTCTTAACCCATGCGGGCTTACCTTCTGACCCATTCAACGAACCTCCTTAGTCTTCTTTCTCTCTCAGAGTTACACCAACGTGGCTGGATCTCTTGAGAATCATAGATGCTCTGCCCTGGGCTCCCGCTCTCCATCTCTTCATGGTCGGACCCTGGTTTGCATATATTTCTGCAACATATAAATCATCACGGTTCAGGTCGAAGTTATTTTCAGCGTTTGCTGCGGCTGACTCCACAACTTTCTCCACGATTTCCGAACCCTTACCGGGCGTGAACTTCAGGATGTTCAGTGCCTCATCCAAGTCCTTGCCTCTGACCAGATCTACGATCGGCTTCAGCTTAGAAGGAGACATTCTGACGTATTTTGCTACTGCTTTCGCTTCCATTTCCTATCTCCTTTCTGCTTATTTCTTAACCTTGCTGGCCTTGTCAGCGGCATGGCCTCTGAATGTTCTGGTCGGAGCAAATTCTCCGAGCTTGTGTCCAACCATATCCTCTGTGATATATACAGGAACATGCTTTCTGCCGTCATGAACAGCGATCGTATGTCCAACCATCTGAGGGAAAATCGTGGATGCTCTTGACCATGTCAGGACCACCTTTTTCTCGTTGGCCGCGTTCATTTCTTCTATCTTAGCAAGCAGCTTGCGATCTACGAAAGGGCCTTTTTTAATTGATCTGCTCATTTATTCGCTCCTTCCCTACTTGTCATTTCTTCTCTTTACGATATATTTATCAGAAGCCTTGTTCTTCTTTCTGGTCTTGTAACCAAGAGCAGGTTTACCCCAGGGAGTAACAGGGCTCTTACGTCCGATCGGAGCACGTCCTTCACCACCGCCATGAGGATGGTCGTTCGGGTTCATTACGGAACCTCTTACAGTAGGACGGATTCCCATGTGACGTTTACGGCCGGCTTTACCAAGCTGGATGTTGGAGTGATCGATGTTTCCAACCTCTCCGATGGTAGCTCTGCAGACAAGCAGGATGCGGCGAACTTCTCCGGACGGCAGTCTTACGGAAGCATACTTGCCTTCCTTAGCCATGAGCTGAGCGCCGTTTCCGGCGGATCTTACGAGCTGTGCGCCCTTGCCCGGCTTCATCTCGATGTTGTGGATGATAGTACCTACAGGAATGTTTGCCAGAGGCAGTGTGTTTCCTGTTACGATATCGCAGTCTGTTCCGGAGTAGATCGTATCGCCTACGTTCAGTCCGTTCGGCGCGATGATGTATCTCTTCTCACCGTCAGCATATACGATCAGCGCGATATTGGCGCTTCTGTTGGGATCGTATTCGATCGTGCTTACTTTTCCGGGGATACCATCTTTATTTCTCTTGAAATCGATGATTCTGTATCTTCTTCTCTCTCCGCCGCCCTTGTGACGAACAGTGATCTTTCCTCTGGTGTTTCTGCCGGCATGCTTCTTCAGGCTTGTTGTCAGCGACTTCTCAGGTTTAGTAGCAGTGATCTCTTCAAAAGTCGGGCTAGTCATGCCTCTGCGACCAGGAGACGTTGGATTGTATTTCTTAATTCCCATTTGCTTTGCCTCCTTTACAGACTGGAGAAGAACTCGATCTCTTTGCTGCCCTCTGTCAGGGTCACGATTGCTTTCTTGTAAGCAGCCGTTGTTCCTTCAGTTCTTCCCATTCTCTTCTTCTTACCGTTAACATTCATGATGTTTACTTTCTTGACTTCAACATCAAAAATCTTCTCGATTGCGTGCTTTACTTCTGTCTTGTTAGCATCTACTGCAACCTTGAATGTGTACTTCTTCTCAGGAGCCACGTCCATACTTGCTTCAGTAATGACCGGCTTGAGGATTACATCATAGGGTGATCTCATTATAAGTACACCTCCTCAATTTTCTCTATCGCTTCCTTCGTTACGATGAAGCTCGTGTAGTTCAGAATCTCATAAACGTTCATGGTGCTGACAAGAGCAGTTCTTACGCCCGGGATGTTCGCAGCAGATCTTACTACGTTGTCATCCTTCTCTGCTGTAACGATCAGCGCCTTCTTGGCAGCGTTGATGTTCTTCAGCGTCTCAACCATGTCCTTTGTCTTCGGAGCGTCAAACTTCAGATCATCGAGAACGATGATCTCGTTGTCTGCAACCTTGGCAGAGAGTACGGACTTCAGCGCCAGTCTCTTGACCTTCTTGGGTACCGCATAACGGTAATCTCTCGGCTTGGGTGCGAATACAACGCCTCCTCCGATCTGTGAAGGATCGGTGCTGCTTCCCTGTCTGTGGCGGCCGGTGCCCTTCTGTCTGAACGGCTTGCGTCCTCCTCCTCTTACTTCGCCTCTTGTCTTCGCGGACTGAGTGCCCTGTCTCTGATTAGCCAGGTAGTTGACTACTACTTCATGAACAGCATTTTCGTTTGGTGTAATGCCGAAAATCTCGTCCTTCAGCTCGATCGTACCGGCTTCAGCGCCAGCCATGTTGAGCATTGTTACTGTTGCCATTATAGCTTCCTCCTTTCCTCAGTCTGCTTATTTGTCCTGACCCTTTACAGCGTATCTGATCTTGACCAGGCTGCCTCTTCCTCCCGGAACAGCGCCCTTGACCAGCATCAGGTTTCTGTCAGTGTCGATCTTTACTAATTCTACGTTCTGTACTGTTACAGTCTCGCGGCCCATGCGTCCAGCTTCCTTATTTCCAGGGAATACTCTGGAAGGATATGTCGCTCCGGCAAGGCCGCCCGGCAGTCTCTTGTGCTTGGAACCGTGTCCTGTCGGTCCTCTGTGCTGTCCATGTCTCTTGATGGCGCCCTGCGTTCCCTTACCTTTGGAAACGCCGGTGATGTCCAGCTTCTTGCCTTCTTCAAAGTCAGCGACTGTGATTACCTGTCCCAGCTCGTAAGTCTCACCCTCGTCATTTCTGAACTCTGCCAGGTACTTCTTGGGAGTGCTTCCGCTCTTCTCGAAGTGTCCGGTCATGGGCTTGTTTACTCTCTGAGGTTTCTGATCTTCAAATCCAACCTGAACTGCGTCATAACCGTCTGTCTCTGCTGTCTTGATCTGTGTGACAGTTTCCGGACCGGCTTCAATTACAGTTACAGGAATTACCTCTCCTGACTCTGCGAAAATCTGGGTCATCCCGATTTTCTTTCCTAAAATTGCCTTCATATATTTCCTCCGTTCTTACATTGGTGCGCCGATTCCCATCGGCGTACATACTAAGGGAGAGTCCCTTACAGTTTGATCTCAATGTCCACACCAGCGGGCAGATCCAGCTTGGTCAGCGCGTCTGTTGTCTGGAGTGTGGCATTGGTGATGTCGATCAGTCTCTTATGTGTTCTCTGCTCGAACTGCTCTCTGCTGTCCTTATATTTGTGGACCGCACGAAGGATGGTAACTACTTCCTTCTCTGTGGGCAGAGGGATCGGACCGGATACATCAGCGCCGGTCTTCTTGGCTGTCTCTACGATCTTGGCAGCGGACTGATCCAGCAGTGCGTGATCATAAGCCTTAAGCTTGATTCTGATTTTCTGTAATTCGCTCATTGTTTTCCTCCTGTATTCTGTACAATTTTCGCTATTCTCGTACAAGGGGTTCTTCTGCGGCAATCGTCAGAATTATTTGTTTTAATCCCGATCTTCCCTTCAGCCTCACGGCTGCGATCGCCTGCAAACCTGCTCCTGGAACGTGTATATCGATTTGCCTGCGTTTTACACGCTTCCGTGCGTTTCCTAACGAAAAGGCACAAAACAAAAGCCGGCGAACTCCTTCGCCCCCGTCCAGCGAGGACAATTCTCCACGGAAATTACCTGATAGCTCAGCAACTTCCCGTTTCATCGCCTTACGCAAGCTTTATTAGTATATCGTAAACATCTGAGTAATGCAAGACTTTTTTATAAAGTTTTTATCCTTTTTTCAGCAGTTTCACCGCGCTAAAGTCCGCTCATTTCAAGGGCTTATGGCTCGATTTCTTTTACACGTTTTCTGGCGTACACATATTCTTTCTCTCCGTACAAAGCCCTGACCGGCACTTTTTTCGTCCAGACAGGACTTTGTACATAAAAAAGAGCCGCCGCGAATGCGACGACCCTGATTCTTCTAATTTACTGTGATCAATAATTCTCTGCCTTGACCTGGAAATATGATTTGGGATGGTGGCATACCGGACACTCTTCCGGTGCTTCCTTGCCGACGAACTGGAATCCGCAGTTGCTGCACTGCCAGATCACGTCCTGCTTCTTCTCGAATACTTCGCCGTTCTTGATGTTCTCAGCCAGCTTGCGGTATCTCTCCTCGTGCTCCTTCTCTATTCTCGCAACGCCTTCCATCTGGCGGGCGATGTCGTCGAAGCCCTCTTCATAAGCGGTCTTAGCCATTTCCTTGTACATCTCTGTCCACTCATAGTTCTCGCCTGCCGCAGCGTCCAGCAGATTGTCCATGGTGTCTCCGATGCCTACTGCGTGCTTGAACCAGAGCTCTGCATGCTCTTTCTCGTTGGCAGCTGTTTCCTCAAAGATCTTCTGGATCTGGACATAGCCGTCCTTCTTCGCCTTGGAAGCGTAGAATGTATACTTGTTTCTCGCCTGGGACTCGCCGGAAAATGCGGTCATCAGATTTTCCAGTGTCTTGGTGCCTTTTAAATCTTTCATATTAAATTACCTCCTGCTATAAATTTACCATATTGTAACAGACTATTCAACAGCCGAAGTATCCGGCGCCTGTTCCTTTCTGAGGCAGTCATTACAGATACCCTGAAGCAGTGTCCTTCCGAACCGAACGTTCTGATCCTTCACATCGAACGTATCGCAGATCATCCGGCGGACCTCTTTCACCTGCTCTTCTGAAACGGGGGTTAGGTCTCTGACCCGTCCGCATTTCTGACAGGCAAGGTGCCAGTGGTCATCGGTTCTGTAATCAAAATGCCTGATGTTGTCCGGAGCGATGATCGTCTGGATCTCACCAGCTTCCGCCAGTGCGTTCAGATTGCGGTATACCGTAGCGACCCCGATGCCCGGCATTTCCTCACGGGCACGGCCATAGATCCACTCCGCCGTCGGGTGAGTATCCGTGCTGCTGAGGATATTCAGTATCAGATTCCTCTGTTTGCTGTATCTCATACTCTCCCTCCTAATTGATGATAACGATTATCATTATTGTAATCGCTTAAATGCAAGTTGTCAAGCCGTATTTCTCGATTTTATTTCATTAATTATCCTTTACAATACATACCATATGAAGTATAATAACAGTAACAGACACAAGCCGCAGACGCGGCGTTCACCGTAGAGGAGGTAAATAACATGCTGAAAATGTACAGATGCAAACATTGTGGAAATATCGTGATCATGGCTTACAACGGCGGCGGCCAGCTGGTATGCTGCGGCGAGCCCATGGAGCTCCTGGAGGCTAACACCTTCGATGCAGCAGCAGAGAAGCACGTTCCGGTTGCTACCGTTGACGGAAATACAGTAACAGTTAAGGTCGGCAGCGTTGAGCATCCTATGACAGAGGAGCATTATATCGGAAGCATCCTGCTGGAGTGCACCGGCAGCCTGCAGACAAGATTCCTGAAGTACACCGATAAACCGGAAGCTACATTCACCGTTGCTCCGGGAGAGAAACCCGTTGCTGTTTATGAGTACTGCACACTGCACGGACTGTGGAAGGCTGATCTGTAAAGATTCATACCTGACATAGACAATAATATTCCGAATATAAAGGGAGCTGCCCGGAGGGTTACAAACCTTCTGGTCAGCTCCTTATTTTGTTATGTATTACTCCCGTCAGGATTCCGCTTATTGCACGAACACGCTGCCGCCGATGAACTCTCTGATAATAGAGTTGTTTACGATCACGGAGTCATCCACGATCGTGCTGAAGGGCCGCAGAAAGGCAAGCATCCGCTGGGCTTCCGCATACTCCGGTTCGTCCGGGCCGATCCAGCTCAGGAGGGGCTCCGCGTATTTCTTCAGCACGGAGATCTCATATATATGATAGGAATTGAACAGCACATCCGCCTCATCGCTGTAGGGGAATATGTTCACATCCTCCCCCGCCCGTACCTTGGGCCATTCGTCAATGGTCATCTGGGCGCTGTGTCCCCGGAACTGGTAATCCCTCACCATCCGCCGGAGCATCCTCTCATCTGTCGTGGGGATCCGGGAATGTTCATCCATGTTGAGCTGAGTCAGGGGGCTGATGTAGATCTTAAATTTCTCGTCTTTCGGGATCAGGGACGTCAGCTTCTCATTCAGACCGTGGATCCCTTCTATAACGACAGATTCATGAGGATGAAGCCGGGTCATTCTCTTTCCGAATACTTTGTGGCCGGTAATAAAGTCAAATGTGGGCAGATCCACTTCCTTTCCATTCAGCAGATCATTCATATTCCGGTTGAAGAGATCGATGTCTATGGCGTCCAGATCCTCATAATTCGGCTCGCCGTTTTCGTCCCGGGGCGTGTCTTCCCTCTCTACGAAATAATCATCGGTTCCCATGTAGATCGATTCCTGTCCGCAGACCCGCATCTGGATCCGCAGGCGCTGGGCAAACGTTGTCTTGCCAGAGGAAGAAGGCCCCGCGATCAGGACGATCCTCTTGCCGCTGCTGACGATCTGATCGGCGATCTCCGCAATCTTCTTCTCATGAAGCGCTTCAGAGGTCATGATCAGGTCTTTGTATGCGCCGCTCTCAATTTTCTCATTCAGCTCCGGCACGAAGTCTACCCTCAGCAGTTCATCCCACCGGCTCTGCTCTTTGAATGCGCCGTACAGTTTCTTCTGGTCCTTATACGCCGGGATTTCTTTAGGTGCCGAGGACAAAGGAAACCTTAGCAGGAGTCCGTCTTTATAGCGTTTCAGTTCGAAGTACTCAATATATCCCGCAGAGGGAACCATGAGGCCGTAGAAATAGTCCAGGTATCCGTCCAACCGGTAATATTTCAGTTTTCTGGCCGGCGACAGATGTCGGATCCTCCGGATGCTGCATTCTCTCTCATCCTCTGCCATGATCCTGAGGCCTTCTTCTCTTGTCACTTCCGTGTACTCAATGGGGAGATCCTCTTCAACGATGCGGCGCATTTCCCTTTCCACCGCAGCTGTTTTCTCATCATCCAGCTCTTCGACCCGGTCCACACCGATATAGAGCCCTTGATTCAGGGAATTGTCTATCGTCACCTTCCTGTGGCCAACCACATTGCGGAACGCCGCAAGAAATATCAGACATAGACTGTACTGATAGGTCAGGCTAGCCGCCCAGGTCCTCATGTCCAGCAGTTCGACCCGGCATTCCCGCTCCAGGGTGTAATTCAGGTCCTGGTATTCGTTCTCTACTTTCGCCAACAGGATCCGATAGGACAGTTCCTGCTGATACTGGTCCGCAATTGTCTTGATGGACGTACCCTCTTTTACTTCTGTTTCCCTGAATTCTCCCCTGTATTCCGCTTTCAGCTGAATTTTCATCCCAATGCCTCCCGGTCACAATACCCTCATTATCTGTCTAAAATACAATTACTCTCCAAGATCAATCACACATCCAGGATCCATTATTCGTCCAGGATCTGATCCATCAGCGCTCCCTCTTCCAGGAACTGCTCATTAATTCTGCTCCATCCCCCCAGATCTTCTTCCGAGCACAGCATTGTCTTTTTTGAGTGGAACTTGCTGCTGTACTTTTCCATTATTTTGTCATTGCCCGGGCGGAACCCGTACTCCGCCAGAAGTTTCTGGGCTTCATCGGAATACAGATACTTAAGATAATCCTCCGAAACATCTGAAACACTGTCCGCATCCGCATTCCGGTCCACGACAGCAACTGTCGGTTTCGCCAGAGCGCTGATGCTTGGATATATGATCTTATAACTATCGGGATATTTTTCGACCGTCTGCAGTGCGTCGCTCTCCCAGGCAATGAGTACATCCCCTTTCTTCTGCTTCAGAAAGGTATCCTCAGCCTCTGCCGAATCGGCGGCAATGACCGCATTCTTCTTTCCATACAGTTTCTTCATGAACTTTTCGCAGGCGTCCTGGTTTTCCTTCAGGTTCTGGCTGGCATATTCCCATGCGGCGATCATGCCGAAACAGCCGCTGCCGCTTGTTCTGGGATCCGCCGCAATGACCCTCACCTTACGTTTCGCCGCATCGTCCCAGTCCCGGATATGTTTGGGATTTCCTTTCCGCACGAGCAGGACGATGGTCGTTGAAAATGGTGAAGAATCCCAGTCCAGGCTCCCCATCCATCCGGAGTCGATCAGCCCGTGCTTCTTAATTCGGCTCACATCATAAGACCGGGCCAGTGTCACCACATCGGCATTTTCTCCTTTTATTACCGCATCCGCCTGAGCTGCAGAGCCGCCGGAGGACATGGTGATGCTCACGTTTATTCCCTTTTCTTCTTTATAATATGCGGCAAAGTCCCGGTTGTACTCTTTAAAGAACTCGCTTGCCCCGTCAAATGTCACATTCTTCACGGTATATGCCTTGCCGGAACTGCTGCTGGACCCGCCCGGGCTCACACCGCATCCCGCCAGCGACACAGCCATAATGCATGCCAGCGCCCCCGCCAGCACCTTCCTTATCATATGTTTATCCCGGTTCATTCCCTTCTCCTGTACCAGACCCGCCGGGCCTGCTGCTGTATTCAACTTTATTATACATATGATAAAATATTTTAAACAGCTTGTAAATAGCGAGGGAATATTATTACTGCTGTTAAGAAGGGACTGCCCCGCCATTCCGAGACAGCCCCATCGTTAATGATCAAAACGGCACTTCCTCTGCCACCAGCGAGTCTGCAGCGCCGCTGTCCGCAAGGGATGCATAGGGAATCGCTCCCGTACTATCCTCTTCTGTGCTTTCCGGCTTATTTTCCGAAGCACTCCCGCTGCCCGCGTCAGCATTTTCTAAGGCAGCATCTTCTGCTCCAGCACTTTCTAAGGCAGAATTTTCTGCGACAGCCTCAGCTACACTTGCAGCTGCTGCGGCAGGCGCCGCCTGGGCATCTTCCATCTTCTCTCTGCTCTCTGCCATTCCCGTTGATTTCGCCTCGTCCTCCGAGAAATCAACCACTGCTCCGCTGCGGTTCTGTATTTCCTCCCGCTGCCTGCGGTAGCTGTCATTTCTCCGCTGTTCCTCCCGTTTCGCTTCCTCTACGGTTCTGCGATTCTTCCACTTCATATACACGGCAAACAGTTCCCGGATCTCGTCTGCATAGAGGGTGACGCCCCTGCCCATGTGCTCATGATCCTCCGGCCATGCCCTGATGTCAAACTTGGGCGAGTTCTGGTTGTTCCACCGGATCAGGTTCAGTTCCTTGTTCCACCCGTTCTTCCCCCTGGAAATAGTCCCTATGTGATCTACGATCTCAAACGTAAAATCCCTGTCATTGCTGCTGGCCATAATGTCTCCTCCTTCCAGTCAACAGCGCCGGCGAATCCGCCGGTCGCCTCTGTCGGGCAGCCCCTGCTGCCCGTCCCCTTTTGTAGGAGACTTTATCATTATTACCATATATTGTCAATCGCATAGAGAAAGAAAAAACGTCCCGGGAAATTAAAAGTTTATTCCCTGAGGCGTTTTCGTAAGCTGTATCCTGGTGCATTCCAGGAAACGCACAAAAAATCAATCCTCGTCTTCACTGCTCCGCAGCACCGCTGCAACAATTTCCGGCCGGTTGTTCAGCCGCCAGGGGAATATGCTGTTGCCCAGTCCCCTGCTGATCACCATCTGCGTTCTGCCCATCTGGTGGACGCCGCTGGTCAGTTTCGGCAGCGGGCCCTGACCCGGCGCAAACAGGCCCTGGCCGCCCGGCAGCCTGAACTGGCCTCCATGGGCATGACCGCAGAAGATCAGGTCCGGCTCCAGCCTTGCATACTGTTCCAGATACTGAGGCTCGTGGGTAAGAAGAATGCTGTATTCCCCATCCGTCTTCTCTAGGACCTCCTTCATCCGCTGGATCAGCTCCGTATATTCAAAGGTGACCCCCAGCTCCTGTCCGGCTTCCTTCGCGGCAAACACGCTGTTCTCAGAAAGTCCCGCAATATTAATATGGGAATCTCCACGGCGGATCTCTTCTCCCTCATCCAGCATCATGTGAACACCCAGGTCTCTCATTTTACCGAAGAAAGGCAGCAGCTTGCGGTCCGGCAGAACATATTCATGATTTCCGTTCACATAATAAACGGGCGCGATGCGGACCAGGCCGGATACCGCCTGATAGGCCGCCATATAATCCGTATGATTGCGGTCGATCAGATCTCCAGTAATGACGATGATATCCGGATCCCCGTTTCTGACCGCCCGCAGCAGACTGCTCTGGGACAGACCGAAATATTCACTCTGCAGGTCGGATACCTGAACGATCCGGAAACCGTCAAAAGCCTCCGGCACCCTCGGCGACCCAATTTCATATTCTGTTGTAACGATTGATTTATTATTCCATCGCAGCAGAGAGGCTGCTCCGCACACTGCTCCCGCCGTTACGGCGGCGCCGCAGGCGCACATCAGATTTCTGTTTCTTTTCTTCATGCTGACATTGTACTACAGATCGGGCCCATTTAGAAGAAGATTTTCAGCGCTGCCCGCAGCACCTCCAAACCTCTTTCCGGGCCGCCGGCCCTTCCACTGCACGTTGATCAGTACAATGGAAAGGAGAATCACGGCAACCCCTGTAATTTTTATCCATCCGGCCTTCTCAGAGAAGACCAGCATGCCGACAAGTGCAGAGACGAGCACCTCAACAGAAGCGATCACCGGCACCCGGGAGATCTCCCGCACCCGGCTGATCCCGCTGAAATACAGCAGATAGGCGCAGACGGTGCTGATCAGACCGAAGCCGACGGCATAGATCACAAACCGCACTGAAATAACTCCCGGCAGCGTGTCCCAGGGCCGGGCGATCACCGCCATGGTGATGCTCCCGAACAGAAGCCCGTAGAATGCCACTGCTCCCGGCTCCAGCCGATCCGCGGCGACTCTTCCGATGATCGCGCAGAGGCTGTAAGTAAAAGCTGCTCCCACCCCGAGAAGAATGCCGATCCGGCTCGCTCCCAGCCGGGACAGATCGCCGTCTGTAACGACCATGACGCAGCCAAGGAGATTCATGAACAGCGCGGCGCATTTACATGCTCCCATATGCTCCCGAAAGAACATCACAGACATGATGCACACGAAAACCGGTGAAATATAGAGAAGGATCGCCGCCGTGGCAACGCCCACGGACAGGATGGCGGAATTATAGAAATAATTGAACATGCCCTGGGTCAGCACCCCCAGGAGAGCGCAGAAGAAGAGGCTCTGCCCGTCGATCCGCAGGCAGGACAGCCTGCCCGAGACGGTAAATATGCCCAGCAGGATCAGCGCCGCCGTAAAAAGACGGACGAAGGCGATGCTCCCGGGATCTGCTCCCAGCGCGCTCAGGTGTTTCACGAAAAAACCGATCATTCCCCAAAGACACCCCGCCCCGAAGATCATCAGATAACCTCTGCTGCTTTTCTGCGTATCCATAGTCTCCATCCTTTCTCTGACAATTCCATTGTATATGGTGTCATGGATGAAGTAAAACGCAGGATTCTTCAGTTCATATTAAGTATTACTTAACGCAGGAACAAAGTCCTGACCGCCCCTAGTCCAGATCGATCTCCAGTTCCACGGGGCAGTGATCGCTTCCCATGATATCCGTATGGATCTTTGCGTCCACGATCCGGTCTGCCAGCCGGTTGCTGACGATGAAATAGTCGATGCGCCATCCCGCGTTGTTCTTCCGGGCGTTAAACCGGTAGGACCACCAGCTGTAGATCCCGGTCACATCCGGATAGAGATAGCGGAAGGTATCCGTAAATCCTGCGTCAAGGAGCTCGGTCATCTTCCCCCGCTCCTGATCGGAAAAGCCTGCGTTGCCCCGGTTCGTCTTAGGGTTTTTCAGGTCGATCTCCTCGTGTGCCACGTTCATGTCGCCGCAGATGATCACCGGCTTCTCCTTATCCAGTTCCGTTACGAAAATCCGGAAATCATCTTCCCATTCCATGCGGTAATCGATCCGCTTCAGTTCGTTCTGGGCATTGGGGACATAGACGTTGACAAGATAAAATCCGGGATAGCTGCAGATGATGCCCCTGCCTTCATCCTGGTGGGAGCCGAAGTTATACTGGACACTGTCCGGTACAGGCTTTGTAAAAACAGCAGTCCCCGAATAGCCCTTCTTCTCCGCGCTGCAGAAATACTCCGTGTACTCCGGAAGATCCACCTCCGCCTGCCCCGGCTGCATCTTGGTCTCCTGGATAGAAATAATATCGGGATCCAGCCCCCGCACGCTCTCTTGAAAGCCCTTCTTAAGGCAGGCGCGAAGGCCGTTGACATTCCATGAAATAAGCCGCATAGAAAATTCCTCCTTTATTATGGACATTATTGTTGATATTGTACCATGTCCGGAGCACAGATGGAACCGCCATCGGTTCAGGAAATTTTCTGAATCTTCACTCGCATTTAGTGAAAAACATTGACCTGTATTTTTTCCTATGATATTATAGGAATATATTATTCCGGCTGATGGATCTGGGAGAGACCGGACCGCTCCCTGCAGAGCGGAACGGAGCCGAAGGTGCTAGAGCGATAAACTCTCAGGCAAAAGGACTGGATTCGGACGGAACCCTGGAGAGCGAGGAGGCATTATGTTTCCAAAGCACCGAAGAGGATCAATCTTTCAGGTAACAGGACAGGGGCACATGGAGAGCTTTTTCAGAAAGGCTTTTTTCCATGCGCTTTTTTAGTTGTTTCATCAGTCTCAGAGTAATAAAGGAGAAGGGAGAACCAAAATGTCAGAAGAGAATCTCAAGATGACGTCACTTCACGATACCCACATTAAATATGGCGGGAAAATGGTGCCGTTTGCAGGCTGGGAGATGCCGGTACAGTACAAGGCAGGCGTAATTGCGGAGCACATGGCAGTCCGCACCAAGGCGGGCATGTTCGATGTGTCCCACATGGGTGAGATCACCTGTAAGGGTCCGGACGCGGAGAAGAACCTCAATCACCTGCTGACAAACGATTACACCGGGATGAAGGACGGCCAGGCACGTTACAGCCCCATGTGCAATGAAGAGGGCGGCGTAGTCGACGATCTGATCGTTTACAGAAGAAGCGCAGAGGACTTCCTGATGGTAGTCAACGCTGCGAATAAGGACAAGGATTTCGCATGGGTCAAGGCTCACCAGATCGGCGATGTCGTATTCGAGGACATCTCCGACACCATCGGCCAGATCGCACTGCAGGGACCTCTTGCCAAGCAGATCCTGCGCAAGCTCGTTGCTGAGGAGTCTATCCCCACAGAATATTATGCCGCAACATATGACAACGATATGTGCGGAACCAAGGTCATGATCTCCACCACCGGTTATACCGGCGAAGACGGCGTGGAAATCTACATGCCCATGGACAAGGCGCCCGAGATCTGGGAAGCGCTGATGGAAGCAGGCTCAGACGAGGGTCTGATCCCCTGCGGACTGGGCGCAAGGGATACGCTCCGTCTGGAAGCAGGCATGCCTCTCTACGGACATGAGATGGACGACACCATCACACCGAAGGAAGCGCTGCTGTCAATCTTCGTCAAGATGGACAAGCCGGAGTTCATCGGCAAGGACGCCATCGCTGTCAAGACACCGCCGACACGCAAGAAGGTGGGCCTGGAAGTTACCGGCCGCGGCATCATCCGCGAGCACATGGATGTTTATCGCAACGGCAAGAAGATCGGCGTAACCACATCTGGAACGATGTGCCCGTATATCAAGAAGGCCTGTGCCTGCGCACTGATCGACGCAGACCAGAGAGAACTGGGCGAGGAAGTAGAAGTCGACGTTCGCGGCCGCATGGTCAAGGCCAAGATGGTCAAGTCTCAGTTCTATAAAAGAGCGGAATAATCCGCAGAAGCAATACTAATTGTTTAAACGTGCCGGCAGGACCGGGCAGCATAGATCCTGCCGGCAGTTACTGAATCTGAATAATCAATGTACATTAAGGAGGTACAATCAAATGGCACTGCTTTTTTCCAAATCCCACGAATGGGTAAACATGATCGATGACACTACTGCTACTGTTGGACTGACAGACTATGCGCAGAACGAGCTGGGCGGTCTGGTCTTCGTTAACCTGCCGGAAGAGGGAGACGACGTTACCGCAGGCGAGCCCTTCTCTGACGTAGAATCCGTCAAGGCAGTTTCCGACGTTTACTCCCCTGTTACCGGAACCGTTGCAGAAATCAACGAGGAACTGCTGGATGCTCCGGAAAAGATCAACGAGGAACCCTATGAGGCATGGTTCGTCAAGGTCGAGAACATCACCGACAAGGAAGAGCTGATGGACGAGGCTGCTTATAAGGAATTCGTAGCCAGCCTGGGCGAAGAATAATCCGTGGGACAAGCAAGCGCAATGCATCATAAACAGAGGTGAAATGAATGGGTTCATACGTACCAAATACCAGGAAAGAACAGGAGGAAATGCTTAAGGCTTCCGGTTACGAGAGCTTTGAGGATATGTTTTCCTGTATCCCCGACGATGTGAAACTGAAGCGGCCTCTCGACCTGCCCTCCGGTCTCAGCGAGATGGAAGTCATCCGCGAGATGGAGGATCTGGCAGACAAGAATGTCACCTTCCGTTCCATTTTCCGGGGCGCCGGCGCATATAACCACTATATCCCGGCAATTGTAAAGAGTGTAACATCCAAGGAAGAATTCCTGACCACATATACGCCTTATCAGGCGGAGATCAGCCAGGGCATTCTCCAGTCCATATTCGAGTTCCAGACCATGATCTGCGAGCTGACAGGTATGGACGTTTCCAACGCTTCTCATTATGACGGAGCAACGGCGGCCGCCGAGTCCATCCCCATGTGTAAGGACAGAAAGCACACCGTCGCCTATGTTTCTGAGACAACCAATCCGGCAACGATCCAGGTCATGAAGACATACTGCTTCGGCTCCGGAACCAAGCTTGTGGTCGTTCCCGCCAAAGACGGACTGACAGACACGGATGCCCTCCAGAAGATGCTCTCCGAGGATCCCGCGGCAGCCTGCTTCTACGTACAGCAGCCGAACTTCTACGGGAACTTTGAGGACGCGGTCAAACTGGGAGAGATTACCCACGCAAACGGCGCCAAATACGTCATGGGCGTGGATCCGATCGCACTGTCCATCATGAAGACGCCGGCAGAATGCGGCGCGGATATCGCGGTCGGCGACGGCCAGCCCCTGGGACTGCCCATCGCATATGGCGGACCTTATGTAGGATTCATGGCTACGACCAAGAAGAACATGCGTAAGCTGCCGGGCAGAATCGTCGGCGAGACCAGGGACGACGACGGCAACCGTGCCTTCGTACTGACCCTCCAGGCCAGAGAGCAGCACATCCGCCGGGAGAAGGCAAGCTCCAACATCTGCTCCAACCAGGATCTCTGCTGCCTGGCTGCATCCGTTTACATGGCAGCCATGGGCGCGGACGGAATGGCTGAGGCTGCTAAACAGAGCATGTCCAAGGCTCACTATCTGTGCGGCGAGTTGGAGAAGGCTGGATTCAAGCCCATGTACCAGCACGATTATTTCAACGAGTTCATCACAGACTGCCCCTGCGGATCCAAGGAACTGATGGACGCCCTTGCTGAGGAAGGGATTCTCGGCGGACTGCCCATCACGGACAATGCGGTTCTGTGGTGCGCGACAGAGATGAACACGAAGAACGATATCGACCGGCTTGTAGAAATTGCAGCCGACCTGATTTCCGGAAAGGAGGCATAGGCCATGGAATTGATTTTTGAAATCGGCGCTGAAGGCCGCAAGCTGTCTCTTCTCCCGGAATGCGATGTTCCTGAAACAGCGATGCCGGACAGCCTGTCAAGAACAGCTGCACCCCATCTGCCCCAGCTTTCTGAGAACGAGATCAGCAGACATTATACCAAACTGGCAGAGCGTACTCACGGTGTGAACAACGGGTTCTATCCTCTGGGTTCCTGCACCATGAAATACAATCCCAAAGTGGATGAAGAAGCTGCCGCCCTGCCCGGCTTTAACCGGGTACACCCCCTGCAGAACGAGAAGACCGTTCAGGGTTCCATGGCAGTGATGAAGAAGCTGCAGGACTCTCTGGCAGAAATCACCGGCATGGATGAATTTACCCTCCAGCCGGCTGCAGGCGCCCACGGCGAATTCACCGGACTGCTTCTCATCAAGTCCTACCATACAGACCGGGGCGACACCAAGCGGAACAAGATCATCGTTCCTGACTCTGCCCACGGCACCAACCCCGCCAGCGCAGCCATGTGCGGATTTGAGGTCGTAAGCATTCCTTCCGCAGAGGACGGATGCGTTGACCTGGAAGCGCTGAAGGCAGCGGTCGGCGACGACACAGCCGGACTGATGCTGACAAACCCGAACACAGTAGGACTCTTCGATAAGAACATCACAGAGATCACCCGCATCGTCCACGAGGCAGGCGGCCTGTGCTACTACGACGGCGCGAACCTGAATGCTGTCATGGGCATTGTACGCCCCGGCGACATGGGATTCGACTGCGTTCACGTCAACCTGCACAAGACATTCTCCACGCCCCACGGCGGCGGAGGACCGGGCAGCGGCCCTGTAGGATGCAAGGACTTCCTGAAGGACTTCCTGCCGGGTTATCGCATCCGCGAGGACGAGTACGGATATCATTACTCCATTGCAGACAAGACCATGGGCGCTGTCAAGATGTTCCACGGAAACTTCCTGGTCATCGTCCGGGCCCTGACCTATATCATGACCCTTGGCAAGGAGGGCATTCCGGAAGCGTCCTCCAACGCAGTGCTGAATGCAAACTACCTGAGGAAGAAGCTGGACGACGTCTATACCATGGCTTACGATACTACATGCATGCATGAGTTCGTCATGGATATCGCTGACCTGCTCCATGAGACAGGCTGCAGCGCTCTGGATGTAGCCAAGGCGATGCTGGACTACGGCATCCATCCGCCCACAATGTACTTCCCGCTCATCGTCCATGAGGCGCTGATGGTAGAGCCCTGCGAGACAGAGCCGAGAGAAGTGCTTGACAGCTTCGCGGACTGCCTGCATGAGATCTATAAGGAAGCTCATGACCATCCGGAGAACCTGCACTCCGCACCGCACCATGCGGCCATCGGCCGTCCGGACGAGGTAGAGGCTGCCCGTCATCCGGTGGTTCGCTACAGCTGGGACGACTGATACCCGGACATCTAAATATCAGAATAATATCAGACGGCGGATTCCTGATCCGCCGTCTCTTATCCGAAGTTTATAACAAAGGCATGGCTCTGCTGTATACCGCATATCCGGAGCGCGTCAGAGAAGCCTTTGTATCATCCCAAGGAGAACATTAATGGAAAAATTCGATCTTATCATTATCGGCGCCGGTCCCGGAGGCTATGAGGCCGCCGCTGACGCTGCACGCACCTACGGAATGAAGGTCGCCCTCGTAGAGAACCGCGACCTTGGCGGCACATGCCTGAACCGGGGCTGCATCCCCACCAAGACGCTGCTCCATACGGCAGAGCTCTATCACCAGATCAAAGCCCACGGCGCAGAGATCGGCCTGACGAACATCGAGGATGACGGATACGACATGGCCCAGCTCCACAGCCGCAAGAACGCGGTGGTCGAGCAACTCAGAAACGGCGTGGCATCCCTGATGAAATCCTCTAAGGTCAGTGTATATCACGGCACAGGAACCATCCTGGACAAAGGCCATGTCCGGGTGAATCCCGCAGATCCTGAGGATGCTCCCGCAGACCTTGAGGCGGAGCATATCCTGATCGCCACCGGCTCCGTTCCTGCCCGTCCGCCGATCCCCGGCTCCGACCAGGAAGGTGTAGTCACCAGCGATGAGCTGCTGGAACTGGATCATCCGATCGAGAGCCTCGTCGTCATCGGCGGCGGCGTCATCGGCATGGAATTCGCCTCTGTTTTCAGCTCTCTCGGCGTTAAGGTAACGGTCATCGAGGCTTTGCCCCGGATCATCGCCAACCTGGACAGAGAATTCGCTCAGAATCTGAAGATGATCATGAAGCGCTCCCACGGTGTGGACATCCACACTGGTTCTACTGTCACGGAGATCAAGAATGCAGAGAACGGCTGGACATGCTGCTACACAGAAAAAGACAAACCCTGTGAAGCAACAGCGGACTTGGTGCTCATGTCCATCGGCCGCCGTGCGTATACAGAAGGTCTGTTCAGCGACGCGTCCTCTGAGGAAGTCCGGAGCATGTCTATGGACAGAGGCAAGATCCTGGTCAATGAAAAGTACGAGACAAGCGTACCGGGCATCTACGCCATCGGCGACGTCATCGGCGGCATCCAGCTGGCTCATGTGGCAACGGCAGAGGGCCGCTGCGCTGTAGCAGCCATGAAAGGAGCGGAGCCTCCGGTAGACATCCGCACCATTCCTTCCTGCATCTATACAGATCCGGAGATCGCCAGCGTCGGACTCAGCGCTGACGAGGCGAAACAGCAGGAGATCGATGTGATCACGAAGAAATACCCCATGGGCGCCAACGGAAAATCCACCCTCTCCCTGCAGGAACGAGGATTCATCAAGATCGTCGCGGAGAAAGAATCTCACCGCATCCTCGGCGCCCAGATGATGTGTGCCCGTGCCACAGACATGATCAGCGAATTCGCTCAGGCTGTGGTAAACGGCCTTACGCTGGAGGATATGGCCCATACGGTCTATCCCCATCCCACATTTGCTGAAGCCATTGGCGAAACACTGAAATAAATCCGCAATTTCAGACGCAGAAGGCCCGGACAGGACTGCTGAGATGCAGTTCCGTCCGGGTCTTTTACTGTACATATATCACCGAATTATTATTCAATATTTTTCAGCGCCTCAGTAAGCGGGATCTCCCTGACCCGTTTCTGCAGCACCCGGTCAATGATAAAGAACCGGAGGGGCCAAGGAGAACACAGATGCTCCCCTTCTCTATATTCGCCGTAACGCCCTGGAGTACCTCCGTCTTGCTTTCGCCGGAGCCGAAGTATTTTCGGACCTCATCGATCTCCAGATAACGGCTTGTTTTCTCTTCATCGTTCACGAATGCTCCTCCATGATAGAACGAAGGGCCGCCATGGAGCTGGAGTGGGACCGCACGACGACGGTGTCCGTCCCCTTCGTATTCGCCAGTGCGCATTTTATCATTTTATGGGAAACGGTATTTGTAAAAAGCACCATCAGATCCGGCGACCCCATGGATCGTTTCAGCGCTTCGCTGTATTTGGCAAATACCTTCGCCTTACAGTTATATTCTTTGCAGAGTTTCTTGTACTGGCAGACCATACACTCATTTCCGCCGATTATTACTACACTCATTGAATCCTCCTTTTGGATATTCCTGCCCTGAGTTTATTTTGTTAGTTAAATGAATTTAACCAACTCGTTTTGTATAAGCGGCCTGCGCGGCCGCTTATGAGATACCCGTTTCCTTCTTAATTTCATCAATCGTTCAAGAGACTGCTCATACTGTGCAGACTGATCGCCAGCGTGGACGCGTTATGGAGCAGAGCCGACGTGGAAGGCTGAAGAATGCCCAGCACTCCAAGTCCAATGAGGCTTCCGTTGAATCCCATGATGAACCGGTAATTTCCGTTGATCCTGTTCATCAGTCCGTCCGACAGTTCCTTAAGGATAACAAGGGACTGGAGGCCGCCGCCTGCAATGGTTATATCTGCGATCTCCCGGGCTATTGCCGCTCCGGTAGAAATCGCGATGCCCGCATCAGCTTCTGACAGAGCCGGCGAATCATTGATGCCGTCTCCCGTCATGATCACGGTCCTGCCCTCCTCGTGTTCCCTGCGGATAAACGCGGCTTTGTCCTCCGGAAGCACCTCAGAGAAGTACTCATCGACGCCGATTTTCTCTGCTACGGCCTTCGCCGTTCGCTCGCTGTCACCGGTCATCATGACTACCTTGCTGATCCCGTGAGCTTTCAGCTGCCGGATCACGTCCGCCGCTTCTTCCCGTATGGGATCCTCTATGCAGATGACCGCCGCAAGGATGCCGGACACCGCCATATAGAGATGAGAGTAACCGTCAGGCAGTTCGGTGAAACGCTCCTGCTCCCCTTCCGGAATCGTACATCCCTCATCCTGGAAGACGAAGTGATAGCTGCCGATCACGACTTTCTTCCCGTCTACTGTACTGGAAATGCCGTGGGCTACCACGTACTCCACTCTCGTGTGCCGCTCCTCGTGCATCAGACCCCGCTTCTTCGCTTCCTCCACCACGGCGTTCGCCATGGAATGGGGGAAGTGTTCCTCGAGACATGCCGCAAGCCGCAGCGCTTCCTGTTCCTCGTTTTCTCCGAAGGTGATAACTTCTGCAACCGTCGGTGTAGCATAGGTAAGGGTTCCTGTCTTATCAAATACGATGGTATCCGCTTCAGAAACCGCTTCCATAAACTTCCCGCCCTTGACGGTCATGTGATGCCTGCTCCCTTCCTTCATCGCTGAAAGGACAGAAATGGGCATGGCAAGCTTCAGCGCGCAGGAGAAGTCGACCATAAGCACGGACAGCGCCCGTGTTACATTTGCGGTGATCAGCCAGACCGCCAGCGTGCCCAGGAGGCTGTAGGGCACCAGGTGATCTGCGAGATGAGAAGCCCTGTCTTCACTTGCAGACTTTAGTTTCTCCGATTCCTCTATCATCTTCACGATGCGGTCATAACGGCCGCTTCCGCTGTCGCGGGTGACTTCTATATGGATCAGACCGTCCTCTACCACGGTTCCTCCGTATACATAGCTGCCTTCCGACTTGCGGACGGGCATGGACTCGCCAGTCATGGACGCCTGGTTTACACTGGCTTCTCCTTTCAGCACCTTGCCGTCCAGCGGGATCATGCTGCCGGAGCGGATGATGATCTGGTCACCGACACCGATATCACTGACCGGCTGCAGTACTTCTTCTCCGTTTACCACCGTCCAGACCTGATCCACGTTCAGGGACATAGCCTGTGCCAGATCGTTCACGGATTTCTTTCTTGTCCACTCTTCCAGGATCTCGCCGATATGCAGCAGGAACATGATGGACGAAGCGGTGCTGAAGTCTCTCCGGAGCAGAGAGACACTGATAGCTGTAGCATCCAGCACCGGCACTTCCAGCTTCCTCTGAGCCAGGACCCTGATCCCCTTCCATATGAAGTGGACCGCATGGTATGCCGTGATGGCGTTCCTGACCGGCATGGGGAGGAACAGCCTCTTGAGGACCCTGCGGACTACAGTCATTGTCAGCTCTTCTTCATACTTCGAGCTGAGTTCCCTGCCACCGCTCACCGGGGCGTCTTCCGCCTTATCGTATGAGAAAGCGGAAACCATACGAATCAGTTCCGCCCGTTCGCAGCGGTAGCGGAGCACCAGATCGCCGGTGCGCTCATACACCCTGACATCCGTTATTCCATCGGACTTTCTGAAATAATAATCCAGCTGGTCCGCCTGGCGGTATGTCATTCTTTCCTGCACCGCATGGAGACGGATCCTGCCGGCGGACTCATGCAGTATTCTACATTTCATTTCCGATTATTCTCCCGCTGCCGCACCTGCCGCTGCATCCTCGATCGCTGCGTCTTCTATCGCAGCATCTGTTTCTTCCGCAAACTTCTCATTGATGTCTTTCGCATCGGATACGATGTCATCGCAGTTCTCTCTGACCTTGCTCACGGTCTTCATGATGTCATCCTTTACTCTGAGAGTCAGAGCAGCGCAATGTGTATAGAACTTCTTCGCATCGCTGCTGGTCAGGGCTTTGATCCCTGCTGTTCCAATAAGCACGCCTGCTGCTACAAGTCCGCAATCCTTTGTCTTCATGATTATTCCTCCAATACAAAATCTTTTTCCGGTATTTCTGTTACGATCAGGCTGGCCATGCGATGAGCCTCTTCATCCGAGACCTGGATAGGCATCTTCTTCATCGCTGTTTCCAGCGCGTGAAGATTATCGTTGAGCCTCTTAGTGATCAGAAATCCTTCGTCCGTCAGATACACCTTACTGTATCTTTCCCTGACCAGCAGATGTCTGTTCATCAGCGCGGTCAGCATGGTTGAAACCGAGGGCTTGGATATGCCGAGCTTCCTGGCTATGCTGGCCGAAGAAACATCCGGCGACTCCCGGCTTATCTCATAGATCGCCAGCAAATATTTCAGATGTGCACTCGTAAGATCATCTCTCATTATTGATATCCGCTCCCTTCATAGTTAGTTGCAACTAACTATTGCTCGAAAAGATAGTTAATGTTTTCTAACCGGCTTTAGTTTACCCTTACTTCCGATATTTGTCAAGCCGCTTGAAAAAATGGACAGAATATGATAAATTACTTCTGTATCAGCCGCAGAATCTATGGGGCGAAATACGCTCCGCTTCAGCCCGATCAAACAGGAATTCTGCCGCTGCAGCGAGGAGGGAGACCAATGCAGATCAATCGGTCATCAGAAGATTATCTGGAAGCAATGCTCATGATGAAGGAGGAACACGGCTACATCCGTTCTATCGATGTCGCCGCACAGCTGGGCGTAACCAAGCCCAGCGTATCCTATGCCACCAAACGGCTGAGAGAAAACGGTTATATAACCATGGACCGGGACGGCCTGATCACGCTGACAGAAAGCGGACTCAAGATCGCCACATCCATATACGACCGTCACAAGGTACTGACGTCCTTCCTGACCCACATCGGCGTGGATCCCATTACAGCGAAGGAAGACGCCTGCAACATGGAGCACGACATGAGCGAACAGTCCTACCAGGCATTCCGCAAGTATATCACCGATAACATTGTATCGGAAGAGGAAATGCTGGAAGAGAATAAATGATTATTGAGTGGTACGGCCCCAATCAAATGGGCTGTCTATTAAAGTAAAGTTACATACGCTGATTCTGCGTACCCGTGGGATCAGCGTTATTTTTATTTTTTGTAGATGCCGTTCTGGGTCTACCCGAGACCATTCTGCGCTGCATGGTTATCTACCCGCGCGTGATTTTTCATGCTGGGTAGACTATTTTCGTCCTTCTGGGTCTACCCGAGACCGTTCCGCGCTGGGAGGTTATCTACCCGCATGCGATTTTCCAGGCTGGGTAGACTATTTCGACGTTCTAGGTCTACCCGAGACCGTTTAGCGCTACATGGTTATCTACCCACCCGCTATTTTCCAGACTGGGTAGACTATTTTCGTCCTTCTGGGT
>OMXT01000044.1 GCA_900315125.1 uncultured Eubacteriales bacterium | reverse complement strand
CTGTACACCTCTCAGCAGTGCGCCGATGTTGTCTCCGGTCTCTGCGTCGTCCAGTGTCTTTCTGAACATTTCCAGTCCGGTTACAACGACCTTTCTCTTCTCGTCGGAGAGTCCTACGATCTCGACTTCCTCGCCGACCTTCAGCATTCCTCTCTCAACTCTTCCGGTTGCTACAGTTCCGCGGCCTGTGATGGAGAATACGTCCTCTACAGGCATCAGGAACGGCTTGTCGTTGTCTCTTTCCGGCTCAGGAATGTATGTATCTACAGTCTCCATCAGCTCTACGATGGCGTCTGCCCACTCGCCGTTGGGATCTTCCAGTGCTTTCAGAGCGGATCCGCGGATGATCGGTGTGTCGTCGCCCGGGAAGTCATACTCGCTCAGCAGCTCTCTTACTTCCATCTCTACCAGGTCGAGCAGTTCCTCGTCGTCAACCATGTCGCACTTGTTCAGGAATACGATGATGTAAGGTACGCCTACCTGTCTAGCCAGTACGATGTGCTCTCTTGTCTGGGGCATCGGTCCGTCTGTAGCAGCTACTACCAGGATCGCTCCGTCCATCTGAGCAGCTCCGGTGATCATGTTCTTAACATAGTCCGCATGTCCCGGGCAGTCTACGTGAGCGTAGTGACGGTTCGGTGTCTCATACTCTACGTGTGCAGAGGAAATAGTGATTCCTCTTGCCTTCTCTTCCGGTGCCTTATCGATCGCATCGAACGCTACGTCCTGACCAAGACCATACTTCGCGTGCAGTACGGAAGTAATAGCTGCAGTCAGAGTTGTCTTACCGTGGTCAACGTGGCCGATGGTGCCGATATTAATATGCGGCTTGGTTCTTTCATATTTCTGTTTAGCCATTTCACTACTCCTTTAATAAAATACTCTTTGACTACACAACAGGCGCCGCAGGTAACCCGCTGCGCCTGTTAATCTGGAGCTGTTGAGCAGACTTGAACTGCCGAACCTCATCCTTACCAAGGATGCGCTCTACCAACTGAGCTACAACAGCCTGTCACAAATACAATCGTACAATACTTTTCAGGGATTGTCAATTGATTTTCACCCAAATTTCCATGATTTTTACTTCAGATAATCGGAGATCTTCCGGCGGATCCTCTGGATGGCGTTATCGATGGATTTGGCACTGCGATCCAGCTTCTCCGCGATCTCCCGGTAAGACATCCCCTGACGCAGACAGTCCCATACCTGACTCTCCAGACTGCTGAAAAGCTCCGAGCCTTCATTTTCCAGGTCATCGAAGATTGCCGAAAACAGTGCTTCCGCTGCAGGATCCTCCGGCGCCCGGTCAGGGATCTGCTCCAGCATGGAATGTCCCTCGTCGCTTTCCTGACCTCCCCGTTTCCCGAAATACGCCTTATGATTCAGCGAAACAGAGTTGTTCAGGATCTGGTGTTTCCTGCGATTCGCTCCCTGAACAGCGGTCAGAATCTGCCTTGTGACACAGAGATCGGCAAACGTCCGGAACGAAGCGCTCCCTTCTGTATTATAATCGCGGACAGCCTTAAATATACCGATCATGCCCTCCTGGATCACATCCTCCGCATCTGCGCCGGTAATATAATACATCTTGGATTTCTCCTTCGCCAGGCTTCGGTACCGTTCAATCAGATGCTCCTCTGCCGCGCCGCTGCCCTCTCTGGCCATTCTGACCAGTTCTTCATCCCTGAGTGTATCCAGATTATCCTTCATCCCTCTGTTTCCTGACCTCATACATCAGAATCGCCGCTGCATTGGATGCGTTCAGCGATGATATCCGGCCCACCATGGGAATCGATACCGTCCCGTCGCATTTCTCCTTTACCAGACGGCTGATCCCGGAGCCTTCATTGCCAATGACCAGCGCGCAGGGTCCCTTCAGATCTCTCCTGTAGTATGTCTCGCCGTCCATATCACAGGCGTAGACCCAGACCCCTCTTTTCTGCAGATCCTCCACGGTTCTCGCCACGTTCGTCACCCGGACGCAGGGCAGATACTCCACAGCCCCTGCCGACGCCTTGGCGACCGTCTCTGTCATGCCGCTCGCCCGCCTTTTCGGTACGATCACGCCGTGGGCGCCTGCGCATTCTGCCGTCCGCATCACCGCACCGAGATTGTGGGGATCTTCAATCTCATCGAGTATGATGATAAACGGGTCTTCCTTTCTGCTTTCGGCGAGCCGGAAAACGTCGTCCAGAGCCGCATACCGGTAAGCGGAAACGTAGGCGATGACCCCCTGGTGGCTGCCGCCTCCGGCCCTGCGGTCCATGGAGGCTTTGTCCTCTATATAAACAGGGATCCCCCGCTTCTTCGCCATTGCCTCTATCTGCCGCGCGGATCCGGAAGCCCCCTTCTGCACCTGCAGTTTGGCTATTTCCCGCCCGCTTTTCAGGGCCTCCATCACGGGGTTGCGCCCGATGATCATGTCATTTCTGTCGTTCATATCTGCAAAACTGGTATTCTATACCATTTTCCTCCATTATGTCGCTGTGCCATACCATGCGGAAATCCGGATCCTCATCGAGGTTCCGGAACCAGCGGTCCGCGGGGAATGATCCGTGGATCCGCGTTACGAAGCACGTGCCGCACCGGGGCAGCAGCTCCTCATAGATCTCCGCGCCTCCTATAACAAAGGCCTGTTCGCCCGGCTCCAGCACATCCGCCAGTTCTTCCGGCGAATGTATCACTGTGTCTACCCGTTCTGCCCGGAAATCCGCCTGGCGGGTGATAACAATGTTTCTCCTGTTCGGCAGTCCTCTGCCGCCGGGCAGGCTCTCCAGAGTGACCCGTCCCATGATCACCGTATTGCCGGTGGTCAGCTTTTTAAAGTACTTCAGATCACCAGACAGGTGGCAGAGCAGGCCGCCTCGGTATCCTATGGCCCAGTTCTCGTCCGCAGCGAGTATCAGGTTCATCCGCTCCTCCTTACACTGCAATGGGGATATTCTCCACCTGGGGTCCGTGCTGGTAATTCTCAACGTGAACATCCTCCGGTGTAAACGCATAGAAATCCGTCACGTCCGGATTAATCGTGACCTTTGGCGCCGGGTACTGGGGCCGCTCGATCAATTCTCTGATGATCGGGATGTGCCGGTCGTAGACATGGGCGTCCGCGATCACATGGACAAGTTCGCCTGCCTCCAGCCCGGAAACCTGGGCGATCATCATCAGCAGCACTGCGTACTGGCATACATTCCAGTTATTCGCCGCAAGGATATCCTGAGACCGCTGGTTCAGCACGGCATTCAGCCGGTTTCCCGTAACGTTAAATGTCATGCTGTAGGCGCAGGGTTCCAGGTTCATCTCGGAAAGGTCCTGAAAGTTATACATATTCGTCAGGATCCTGCGGGACATAGGCGTATGCTTCAGCTGCCACAGCACATTGTCGACCTGGTCCATCTCACCCTGGGGAAACGGGTACTTCTGCCGCATCTGGTAGCCGTAGGCCTTGCCGATGGATCCGGACTCGTCCGCCCATTCGTCCCAGATATGGGCGTGCAGGTCATGTATATTATTGGACTTGCGCTGCCAGATCCACAGCACCTCGTCCACCGCCGTCCGGATCGCCGTCCTGCGCAGCGTCAGAGCGGGGAATTCCTCAGACAGGTCATACCTGTTTACGACGCCGAAGTTCTTGATCGTATAGGCAGGGGCGCCGTCTTCCCAGCGTGCCCGGACCTGCTGGCCTTCTGTAGAATAGCCGTGATCCAGAATGCCGCGGCACATATTCACAAATAAAACATCCGCTTTGCTCATTACCTGCCGCCTTTCTCTTCCTCTTCAATAATACGGACAGCCTCCCTGACGACCTGCTCCAGCCGCTCTGTCTGGCCGTCACTGTACAGCCAGCCTATGAGCGCCTCAAAGCCAGTTGCCAGCTTATAATCCTGAGGTGTGGTCCCCCGGGGTTTGGGCGTGTTCGTCCGGTTCCTCGCCCGTTTTACAAGGCGTGTCTCCTGTTCCGTAAGAAAGGCAGAAGCCATGAGCTCCTTCACCGCTGCCGCCTGGCTGTCCGCGCACACATAGCGGACCGCAAGCCGGTTGATCTGGTGCATCGGCCCCCGCCCTTTCTTCAGCACGTATTTTCTGATGTAAACTTCATAGACGGCATCGCCCAGATAGGCGAGTGCCGTCGTATCAGCCGTTTTAGGATCGATCCCTGTCATGATCAGTCCTTAATGATCTGTACACCCTGGGGCGTATCTTTCAGCGTGATGCCCTGGGCCTTCAGCTGGTCACGGATCTCGTCCGCCCTCGCGAAGTTCTTCGCCTTGCGGGCCTCCTGCCTCTCGTCCACCAGCTTCTGGATCTCAGGATCCACGGAGTTGTCCTCTACTGTCTGAAGCAGACCGAGAACATCGCAGAACTCCATCAGCGTCTTCACAGAAGCGTCAGCAAATGCCTTGGACGCGCCGCCGGCTACTGCCGTGTTTATGGCCGTGATCAGCTCAAAGACCGCGCTGACGCCGTCAGCGGTATTCAGATCATCGTCCATTGCGTTGATGAACTTCTGACGGTATTCGTCAAATCCGTCCAGCGCCTTCTTCTCATCATCGGTCATGGGACCCTCGTCGCCGTTGTCCTTCAGGTAGAGCAGATTCTCCTTGCAGTTTCTCATGCGCTCCAGACCAGCTCTGGACTGCATCATCAGCTCTTCGGAGAAATCGATGGGACTTCTGTAATGGCCGGACAGGAGGAAGAAACGTATTTCCTCTCCCGTATATTTCTTGCGGATGTCGCGTACGGTAAAGAAATTCCCCTTGGACTTGGACATCTTGACCCGATCCATGGTGATATACGCATTATGCATCCAGTAATGGGCAAAGGGTACACCGTTGCAGCACTCTGACTGAGCGATCTCGTTCTCGTGATGAGGGAACTGCAGGTCCTGACCGCCGGCGTGGATGTCGATAGTCGGTCCCAGGTGCTTCTTCGCCATGGCGGAGCACTCGATGTGCCATCCCGGTCTTCCCATGCCCCAGGGAGACTCCCACGCGATCTCGCTTTCCTCTTTGCGTGCCTTCCAAAGCGCGAAATCCAGAGGATCCTTCTTGACTTCGCCGATGGCGATCCTGGCGCCGGACTCCAGATCGTCGATATTCTGACGGGAAAGTTTTCCGTATTCCGGGAACTTCCGTGTGGAGA
The DNA here is from genome assembly GCA_900315125.1 of uncultured Eubacteriales bacterium. GTDB lineage: Bacteria > Bacillota > Clostridia > Peptostreptococcales > Anaerovoracaceae > Aminicella. The sequence goes on along the minus strand of OMXT01000044.1, from coordinate 6,159 downwards.
AATACACGTCGCCGTCCGCTTCATAGGCAAAGCCCTTATCGATCAGCGTCTGGACGAACTCGATGATCTCCGGAATGTGCTCGGATACCTTTGGATGGACGTCTGCCTTTCGTACGTTCAGCGCCTTGGTATCCTTAAAGTATTCCTCAATATATTTCTCAGAGACTTCCGGCGCGGTGATGCCCTCTTCCTTCGCCCGGTTTATGATCTTATCATCCACATCGGTAAAGTTCTGGACATACTTGACATCGTAACCTCTGTATTCCAGATACTTTCTCATGGTATCGAATACGACAAGGGGTCTGGCATTGCCGATATGGAAATAATTATATACGGTAGGGCCGCAGACATACATGGAGATGTGACCCGGTCTGATGGGTACCAGCTCCTCCTTTTTTCTTGTCAGCGTGTTGTAGATTTTCATAAACAGTTCACCTCTTACTCTACTGTTATTGTCTTGATTTTTACCGGCGTCAGGGGCATGTCCATTCTGTCGCGCTTAACGCGGGCGATTTCCTGTGCTACTTCCATGCCCTCCGTGATCTTGCCGAAGGCTGCATATTCGCCGTCCAGATGGGGAGCGTCCGCAACCATGATAAAGAACTGGGAACCGGCAGAATCCGGGATCATCGTTCTCGCCATGGAAAGAACGCCTGTAGTGTGCTTCAGATCGTTCTTAACGCCGTTAGACGCAAACTCGCCTTTGATCGTATACCCCGGGCCGCCGGTGCCGTTTCCGTTGGGGCATCCGCCCTGGATCATAAATCCCGGAATGACTCTGTGGAATGTCAGCCCGTCATAGAAGCCGTCATTTGCCAGTTTTTCAAAATTCTCTACAGTGATCGGCGCAATATCCTCGTAGAGTTCTCCGCTCATTACGCCGCCGTTTTCCATCTCGATCGTCACTTTCTTCATGATTCTCTCCCTTTCTTGTCCTTCATATAGCCGTCCTTATTATACGGCTCCCTCAGCTTATAGTAGGTTCGTCCGTCCTCATTGCGGGCAAGCACATCCCATACCTCATCGTTAAAAAATTTGGGGTACACATGATCCAGCTTTTCGATCTCTTCCCGGGACATGAACCTTACTTCTCTTATGACCTGCTGCATTTCAGGCAGCTCCGGATCCCAGCCCAGTTCCAGCTCTCCGCCGGTGATCTCACCGATCATGTAATTGACGAACCGCTGTCCACGGACCTCGGAGACCTCTTCCACATGCCAGGCTACACCGGTAATGCGGATATCCAGATGGGTCTCCTCCTTTACTTCCCTGATTGCCGCATCGATAGAATTTTCGCCGTCTTCTATGGCTCCCCCGGGAACCATCCAGATGTCGCGGTCCTCATGATGCTGACAGAGCATAAGAATCTCATCTTTTTCATTCTTCAGTATTACTCTTACACCGCCTACCCACATATAAACGCTCCTATCAAACCTGCTCCGATAATTACCGTTACGGGGCTGACCTTAAATTTCCCCACGAGCAGAATGCTGGCGCCGCATATTACAATCGGCACCGGATCCAGCGAGGTAAATACCGTCTGACCCATAAATACAACTGCCGACGCGATCAGTCCCACCGTTACAGGCCGGATCCCTGTAAAGGCACCGGTTACGATGGTACTCTCCTTAAACCGATCGATGAAGTAGCATACTGTCATGACCAGTATGAACTCCGGCAGCGCCTCTCCGAAGGTTGCCACCAGTGCGCCGATGACTCCTTCGCAGTTATAACCTACATATGTTGCCGCATTGACTGCAAGCGGCCCGGGCGTGACCTGGGAGATCGCCACGAGATTGGAGAATTCTCCCGGTTTCATGAGTCCAAACTTCTCCGCCCCCTGATAGATCATCGGCAGCATGGCAATCCCGCCGCCGAAACCAAACAGACCGATCTTGGCAAATACGAGAAAAAGCTGGACATAGATCATCGGTCCTCACCGCCCTTCTCCGTGTCATTTTCCAAAGCAGCGCTGCGATCCTTCACCATCTGGTATATCAGCCCCGCAGGCACAGCGATGACGATCGTCCACACGGCGTTTACGCCGAAGTAAGCCACAGCGGCAAAGGCTGCAATCCCCAGAATCCAGGCAAACCAGCTGCGCAGGACCTTCCTCCCCACTGACCAGGCCGAGTAGGCGATCATCCCTGTAGCCGCCGCCTTGATCCCGGTCAGCGCACCCTGCACATAGCGGTTGTCGCCGATCTGCTGCAGCAGCTCCACAATAAGGATAATGATCATGAAACTGGGCAGGATCACACCCACCGTCGCCCAGACTGCTCCGGGAACACCTTTCTTATACCGTCCGATATATGTCGCCATATTGATCGCGATCACACCGGGCAGAGCCTGGCTGACGGCAATGCAGTCTACCACTTCCTCTTCTGACATCCAGTGGTGCTTATCCACAATGATGCCCTGCATGAGAGGGATCATGGCCATGCCGCCGCCTATGGTAAACAGGCCCAGTTTGAAAAATGTCCAGAACAGCTGGAGGCAGGTGGTTTTCTCATCTTCCATCCCGGCGCTCAGCCCCTTCTCTCCGCGTTGACCAGCGCGACGGCCTGCTCTATGGCTTCTTCTATGGTCACTTCTGTCTTATCCTGTTCTCTGCGGAGTTTATATTCCACCTTGCCCTCGGAAGCCAGCCGTCCCACCGTGATGCGGATCGGGATGCCAATTAGATCAGCGTCCTTAAACTTGACGCCGGGCCGCTCCTTGCGGTCATCCAGAAGAACTTCTACACCGGCTGCCTGCAGCTCGTCGTAGATCTTCTGGGCTGCCGCTGCCTGGGCCTCGTCCTGAGGCTTGACCAGCGTGATGATGACATGGTAAGGCGCCACGGAAACAGGCCAGATGATCCCGTCATCATCGTGGTGCTGCTCTACGATCGCCGCCAGTGTCCTCGTTACGCCGATCCCGTAGCATCCCATCTGGATCGGGTGCTCCTGCTGCTTCTCGTCTGCATAATACGCGTGCATGGACTCAGAATACTTGGTGCCCAGTTTGAACACCTGACCCACTTCTATTCCTCTGGCATGTTTGACCGGCGCGCCGCAGACCGGACAGGGGTCTCCTTCCTTCAGCTGTTTGATATCAGCGACGATATCCCCCGTATAATCCCTGCCGTAGTTTACATTGATCAGGTGATGATCCTTCTTACATGCGCCCGCGCACAGGTTCTTCAGCCCCGGCAGCTCGCTGTCCACAACGATCGTACAGTCGTGAAGTCCCACCGGTCCGGTAAATCCGCCCACGCATCCTGTGGCGCTGCCCATTGCCTCTTCATCAGCAAAGGCGATCTGGTGCTCTGCAATATCCAGTGCATTCACCAGCTTGGTCATATTGCATTCCCGGTCGCCCCGGACGAATGCCGCCACGTATCCGTTCTCTTCACCCTCTTCATCATAAGTGACAAACAGGAGCGCCTTGATGGTCTGTGTCGTATCGAGGTGCAGGTAATCCGCCACCGCCTCTATGGTCTTGGTTCCCGGTGTTTCCACCTCTTCCATCGGAAGAGCTTCTACATCATTCTGGGGCGCCGCGTCTACACATTCCGCCCGTTCCACAGTCGCTGCCATATCGCAGTGCTCGCAGTAGGCGATCTCACTTTCACCAACGCTTGAGATCGCGGTAAACTCATGGGAATTGCTGCCCCCGATGGCGCCGGTATCCGCCTCTACCGGTCGGCAGTTCAGTCCGCAGCGCCGGAAGATCCTGTCATAGGCGTCATACATGATCTTATAGCTGCGGTCCAGTCCTTCTTCGTCCACGTCGAAGGAATAGCAGTCCTTCATGACGAACTCCCTGCTGCGGATCAGTCCGAACCGGGGTCTCGCCTCATCTCTGTACTTGGTCTGGATCTGATAGAGCATCAGAGGCATCTGCCGGTAGGAAGAGACGCCGTCCCTTACAATATCCGTAAAAATCTCCTCGTGGGTGGGTCCCAGACAGAAATCCCGTCCGTTTCTGTCCTTGATCCGCCATAATTCCGGTCCGTAGGCGTTCCAGCGGCCGGATTCCTGCCACAGCTCCGCGGGCTGTATGGCAGACATATGGATCTCCTGGGCGCCGCTGGCGTCCATCTCCTCACGGATTATATTCTCGATCTTGTGGTAGCTGCGGAGACCCAGGGGCATAAATCCGTATACACCGGATACCAGTTTGCGGATCATTCCTGTTCTCAGCAGCAGGATGTGACTGGGAATTTCTGCTTCATTCGGCACTTCGCGAAGTGTCCTTAAGTACATCTGTGAAAGTTTCATTAGTTATTAGTGCTCCTTTATATTAATGTATATTTATTCTCTTTCTTTACCAGGAGACAAACGGCTTCTGCGGCGATCCCTTCGCCGCGGCCTGTATATCCGAGCCGTTCCGTCGTTGTCGCCTTGACGCTGATCTGCTCCAGATCAGCTCCGCAGGACGCCGCGATATTCCTGCGCATGAGCGGAATATAGGGGGCAAGCTTAGGCGCCTGGCAGATCACGGTAATATCCGCATTGCCAAGTTCATACCCTGCTTCCCCGATGATGCGGTTCACTTTTTCTAACAAAGTCAGGCTGGATATACCCTCGTAAGCCGGATCGCTGTCCGGAAAATACCTGCCGATATCACCCAGCGCCACGGCTCCCAGCATGGCATCCATGAGGGCATGAACAAGCACATCCGCGTCAGAATGGCCTTCCAGACCCCTGTCATAGGGGATTTCAACGCCGCCCAGTATCAGTGCCCGGTCCGCTGCCAGCCTGTGCACATCAAAGCCTGTGCCGATACGCACAGCCGGGAATACTCCTCTGTCCATCAGTTGCCTCCTGCCTTAAGTCTGCCGAATATCATCCTGCCTGCCGACGTCTGCAGCACACTGGTCACAACGATCTTAGCCGTCTTGCCGATCATGCGGCGGCCGTCCTCGGCCACGATCATTGTCCCGTCATCCAGATAACCGATGCCCTGACTGGGATCCTTGCCCTGCTTGATCAGGTTCACCGTCATCTCCTCGCCGGGCAGCACTACAGGCTTAAGACAGTTGGCCAGCTGATTAATATTAAGCACGCCCACTTCATTGATCCCTGCCACCTTGTTCAGGTTGTAGTCATTGGTCACGACCTTTCCGTTCATGATCTGCGCCAGCTTCAGCAGTTTGACGTCCACCTCAGGGATCTCCTTCAGGCTTTTCTCACTGTCTGTGTTGTAGATCTCCACACCGTAATTGGTCTGGATCGTCTTGAGGATATCCAGGCCTCTTCTGCCCCGGGTTCTCTTCAGCGAATCAGAAGAATCTGCAATATGCCGCAGTTCTACCAGGACGAATTCCGGTATGATGATCGGGCCCTCGAGGAAGCCCGTACTCAGTATGTCGGCGATCCTTCCGTCTATGATCACGCTGGTGTCCAGGATCTTAGGGATCGGCTCCTGTTTATTCTTGCCCTTACTCTTGCCGCCGTCCTGATTCTTCCCCCGGGCGCCCATGATCGTGGGCAGTATCTCACTGCGCTTGGTCGTGGATACGACAACGCCCAGATACCCGAAACCCAGATAGAGAAGTATGACGATCACCGCATAAATATACCTGCTCTCGATGAACGTAAACATCTGGGTCAGCAGGAACGCGATAAAAAGTCCTGCGATCAGCCCAATGGTCGCGGCGATGATCTGTGTGCCCGATATACCCGCCAGGTCATGCTGGATATTTCTTGTGAATCTCCCGCTCTGCCTGCCCAGAACCGGCGCCATTTTGAAAAAAATAATTGCGAAAATAATTGCGAAGGCGATGATTATGCCGATCTGCTCCGATTCCGAGAATATTGCGTTTACATCGTTGCCTGTCTGCTTCATGATGTACGCGATGATGCCGCACACAGCCGCTCCGAACACAGCGCCGATGATGGTGATCCCTGCTCTCAGTAATTTTCTGATCATCTCTGTACCTCCTTTCCCCCGTTATTTCGGCTGACTGCTCAGCCTGTCCCTCCGGAAATTATGTCTGCAAAACAGTATATTTCGGGTCAGGCATAGTAACCGATGTTAATAGTATAAACCCCGGAAATTGCGGAGTCAAGGAAGATACTTCATATGGATAGTGTCAAGTTGTTAGGGAGTTTTTTGTTGACAATCCTCGGTGGGTATCTTCTTGCATAGGGATTAGCATAGGGGATTTCT
>OMXT01000020.1 GCA_900315125.1 uncultured Eubacteriales bacterium | reverse complement strand
CTATGGAAAAACCCAAAAGCCCCTGCAAATACAAGCTAAGAAAAGATCTTTCAAGATAAATCAAGGTAGTTTATTTGACACTACCCGCAGAACAGCGGAGGAGTCAAGATGAAGAAATCTATAATGATCAGGACAACAGATGATATTTTCCCGGATAAACTGAAGGAAATCAATAATCCGCCGGAGCAGCTCTACTGCAGGGGGAACTTGGATCTGCTGAACGAGCCGTCTATTGCCGTTGTCGGGAGCCGCAAATGTACACAGTATGGCGTCACTGTTGCGTCCGCCATCGGCAGGCGCGCCGCGGAATGCGGTGTAACGGTGGTCAGCGGACTTGCAGAGGGCATCGATGCGGCTGCACACAGAGGAACACTGGGCGCACAGGGACATACGATAGCAGTTTTTGCCAATGGGACAGATATCTGCTATCCTTCTGTGAATATGAGATTGATGAAAGACATTCTCCGCAGCGGCGGTCTTGTGATTAGCGAATACCCGGACGGGACGCGGCCGAGGAAATATACGTTTCCGGAGAGGAACCGGCTGATCAGCGGGCTTGCTCACAGTGTGATCATCGTCGAAGCGGCGACAGACCGGAGTGGATCGCTGATCACGGCGGAGTACGCGGCGGAGCAGGGGAGGATGCTGTACGCTGTACCGGGCAATATTACCGCGGGTTCCAGTTTTGGCTCTAATAAACTGATACGCGACGGCGTCACACCTCTTATGATCATAGATGATATTTTTGAGGAAATGAATATCCAGCCGGCGTCGCCCCGGGAAATAATAGAGAATATGGGCGAGGATGAACAGGCAGTTTACCGTGCTGTGTGCAGGAGCTCCGAGCTGACAACCGATGAGATCTGCAGGATCACATGTCTCCCCGCTTCTGTCGTAAATGGCATCATAACTGTGCTTGAAATGAAGGGCGCTGTGGTATCCAGTATGGGAAAGGTATTTATTAATAATTTGTAAGACAAGTTGACATATCTTTGATATTGTGAAAAAATGAATATTGAGAAATGTTTGACTCAGAATCATTTTATGTTATACTAAGACACGTTGATATTTTTTGAGAGGGAATCAGACATTTATCACTGCCCGGATTCAGCATCGGGCAGATCTCAGGAGGAGTAATGGCATCTACAGCTACAGCGAGAAAAAAGACGCTTGTTATTGTTGAGTCACCTTCCAAGGCGAAGACGATCGGGCGCTATCTCGGTTCAAATTATAAAGTTGTCGCTTCTGTCGGTCATGTGCGGGATCTTCCCAAGAGCAAACTTGGGATCGATGTGGAACATGACTTTGAGCCGCAGTATATCTCGATCCGCGGCAAGGGCGAACTGATAAAGGAACTCAAGAAGGAGGCGAAGAAAGCCAGTAAGATCTATCTTGCTACTGACCCGGACCGCGAGGGAGAAGCGATTTCCTGGCACCTGGCATATCTGCTGGGGATCGATCCGAACAGCAAGTGCCGCATTGAGTTTCATGAAATTACGAAGAATAAGATAAAAGAAGCAATCAAAAACCCCCGCTGCATCGACCTTAATCTTGTTGATGCGCAGCAGGCGCGGAGGGTGTTGGATCGTCTGGTGGGTTATCAGATCAGTCCGCTGCTCTGGCGCAAGGTGCGCCGGGGCCTGTCCGCAGGGAGAGTTCAGTCTGCAGCGCTTAAGATCATCTGTGACCGCGAGAACAAGATCCGTTCATTTGTTCCTCAGGAGTATTGGACAATTACCGCGGATTTCCCGAAAGGCAAGGGGTTTTCCGCGAAGCTGACATCTGCGGATGGAAAGAAAATCGTTATCTCAAATAAAGAAGATAATGACCGGATCCTTGCTGAACTCAATAAGGGAAAATATCAGGTTCAGTCGGTCAGGGAGAAACCGCGGAAAAAGAACCCTTACCCGCCTTTTACAACGAGCAGTCTGCAGCAGGATGCGGGCAATAAACTGAATTTCAATACGAAGAAAACGATGATGATCGCTCAGCAGCTTTATGAGGGCATCGATATCGGCCGTGCCGGGACTGTTGGACTCATTACGTATCTGAGGACAGACTCTGTGCGTATTTCGGATGAAGCGAAGAGTGCAGCAGAGGAATATATCTCGAACCGGTACGGAAAGGATTTCTATAAGAATAACCGATATTCCAATAAGAAGAAGGAAATCCAGGATGCCCATGAGGCGATCCGGCCGACGGATATCACGCTGGACCCAGAGGATATCAAGGATAAGATAAGCAGGGATCAGTACCGGCTGTACAAGCTGATCTGGTGCCGTTTCCTTGCAAGCCAGATGGCTCCGGCAATGTACCAGGGCATGCAGGTGGATATTGCCAACGGGCGCTATCTCTTCCGCGCCAGCGGTTCCAAGCTTCTTTTTGAAGGATATCAGAAAGTCTATAAAGCAGCCGGAGATTCTGACAGGGACAGCATCCTGCCGGATCTGTCGGAAGGAGAATTTCTTGAAGTGAAGAAAACGACAGGTGAACAGAATTTTACCCAGCCGCCTGCCCGTTTTACGGAAGCAAGCCTGGTCAAGGAACTGGAAGAGCTGAATATCGGCAGGCCCAGTACTTACGCACCTATTGTCGGAACACTTTCTGAGAGAAAATACGTAAAAAGAGAAAAGAAATCTCTCGTTCCTACAGAACTTGGATTTATCGTTACGGATCTGATGGAAAAGTATTTCACGGAAATCGTAGACGTGAGTTTTACTGCCGGCATGGAAGATAAGCTGGATGATGTAGAAGCCAGGGGAACAGACTGGAAATCGGTCATCCGTGATTTTTACGGTCCCTTTGAAAAGGAGCTGGAGAAGGCAGATGCCGATATAGAAAAGGTTGTCGTAGAAGATAAGCCTACAGGAGAAGTATGTGAACTCTGCGGGCGGCCGATGGTGATCAAGGCAGGCCGATATGGAGAATTCATAGCCTGCAGCGGATACCCTGAGTGCAAGAATACCAAGCCGATTGTGAAGAACATTGGCGTAAAATGTCCGAAATGCGGCAAGGAAATTGTAGAAAAGCGAAGCAGGCGGGGCAAGATCTTTTACGGATGCAGCGGATATCCGGAATGTGATATGTCTTTCTGGAATAAGCCGGTAAATAAAAAGTGTCCGAGATGCGGCAGTCTTTTGGTAGAAAAGAACACAAGGACGGGAAAATACCTTGCATGTTCGAATGCGGAATGTAATTATAGAGAAAATAGCGAAAATAGCGCATCTGAGGAAAATAAAGAATAGAGATTAATGAAGGGGACGGGAGGTCTGATTTAATGATAACATTTCATGCTACGACAATTTGTGCTGTGCGCAGAGGACCGGATGACATTGCGATCGGAGGCGATGGCCAGGTTACGATGGGCGAGACGGCAATCATGAAAAACGGCGCCAAGAAGGTCAAGAAGATCTTTGGCGGAAAGGTTCTCACCGGATTTGCCGGATCGGTTGCTGATGCCTTTGCTCTGACGGAAAAATTCGAGAAGAAGCTGGAAGAACACGGCGGAAACCTGAAGCGGGCTGCCGTCGATCTTGCCCAGATGTGGCGCAGTGATCAGGGGATGCGCAGTCTTGAGGCACTCATGATCGTCTGTGACCGGGATGAGCTGCTCGTGATATCCGGCAATGGTGAGGTCATTGTTCCTGACCAGCAGTTTGTGGCCATTGGATCCGGCGGAAATTATGCGTATTCTGCAGCAAATGCCCTGTTTAATCATACGGATATGAATGCTGAAGAAATTGTCAGAGAATCATTGAAAATTGCTTCTTCGATCTGCGTATATACGAATGACCATATTACAGTAGAGAAATTATAGGGGGAAATAACACATGGCAGGAAAAATCCAGAGTATGACGCCGAAAGAGATTGTTGCCGAACTGGATAAATATATTATCGGACAGGATGAGGCGAAGAAATCCGTGGCGATCGCACTCAGAAACAGATATAGAAGAAATATGCTCCCGGACGAGATGAGGGAAGAGATAACACCGAAAAACATATTGATGATGGGTCCTACTGGGTGCGGAAAGACAGAGATTGCAAGGCGTCTGGCGAAGCTGATGAAGGCGCCGTTTGTAAAGGTAGAGGCGACCAAGTTTACCGAGGTCGGCTATGTCGGCAGAGATGTGGATTCCATGATCCGCGACCTTGCGGAAGCAAGTGTAAGGATAACAAAAGCGGAGAAGCTGCAGGAGAAATATGATATTGCTGATAAAATGGCGGAGGATAAGATCGTAGAGGCGATGATCCCAGGCACCCGCAAAAAGTCAGAAGGTTCTTCCAGCAGCCGAAATCCCTTTGATTTTTTAATGAATTCCGGCAACTATCCCAGCCAGAAGCAGCTGTATGAAGAAAGCCAGAGAAAGAACAGTGGGGAAGATAGGGAATCCTCTGATGTTGAGATGGCCCGCGAACAGGTACGCCAGCAGCTGAAGGACGGGAAACTAGAAGATCAGTTTGTAGAAATAGAGGTGGAAGAAGCACCTCGGGGCAATCAGCTCGATATGAGCAACGAGGGCATGAGCATCGCCATTGGTAACATTTTTGGCGATATGATGCCGAAAAAGACAAAAAAAAAGAGAGCGCGGGTTAAGGATGCCCGTAAGATCCTCAGAGAGCAGGAGGCTGCCAATCTTCTGGATATGGATCAGGTGACCGATGAGGCGCTGGAGAATGCGGAGCAGAATGGAATCGTCTTTATTGATGAGATCGATAAGATCGCTTCAGACGGCAGTTTCCATTCCGGCGCGGATGTGTCCAGAGAGGGCGTACAGAGGGATATCCTTCCTATTGTGGAGGGCAGTGTCGTAAATACCAAATACGGACCGGTCAAAACTGATCATATTCTGTTCATCGGAGCCGGGGCATTCCATACTGCCAAGCCTACGGACCTGATTCCTGAGCTTCAGGGACGTTTTCCGATTCGTGTCGAATTGTCGAATCTCGATAAGGAAGACTTTGTAAAAATCCTTACAGTCCCGGAAAATGCTATCGTCAAGCAGCATCAGGCTCTGCTTTCGACAGAGGGTATCAACCTGGAATTTACAGACGATGCAATCGATGAGATCGCGGAGATGGCTTTTCTTGCGAACGAACAGAGCGAAAATATCGGTGCGCGCCGGCTGTCTACGATACTTGAACAGCTGCTGGAGGATATCTCTTTCGAGATACCGGACAATGGACCGGATGGTAAGATCACGATAGACCGTGCCTTTGTTCAGAATAAATTTGTTGACACCATCCACAGAGATGATGTAGATAAGTACATTTTATAGTATTACTAGAAGTTTAGCGTTACGTGAGTCATCTTCGGATGGTCAGGAGAAGGAAAATGAGTGAAAAAATTTTAGCCAGAGTCAGAAAAATCAACCACATACTTTCGGAGAGCACATCCGGGTACGTCTCATTTGACGAACTCTGTGATCTTCTTGCAGAAATGCTTGACTCCAATGTTTATATCATTAATAAGAGAGGGAAAGTGCTTTCATCCCATTATGAAACGGGGGAGGAAGCGCCGCTTGTCCGCGAGGATGACGGCAAGGTGATCCTTCCGGAGCCGTACAATGAGCGCTTCCTGGAGATCACTGAGACAAAGGAAAACCTGATTTATGACAGCATCAAGGCAATCTACGGCAGAGACTATGAGATGGCATCCAAATACCACGTTATCGTGCCTATAATTTTTGGAGGAAAGCGCGTAGCAACGCTTCTGCTTGCCAGACCGGAGCATGCGTACGATGATAATGATCTTGCAATCATTGAATATGGAGCTACCGTTGTAGGCCTGGAAGTCACGAAGGGGATCACGCTGGAAGAGGAAGCGGACAGCAGAGAAAAGAACGCCGTCAACATGGCACTGGAAACGCTGTCTTATTCCGAGCTGGACGCAGTGACGAAGATTTTCGCAGAGCTGAACGGCGATGAAGGCCTTCTTGTTGCCAGTAAGATCGCCGACAAATCAGGGATCACCAGATCTGTTATCGTTAATGCGCTCCGCAAACTGGAGAGCGCAGGCGTTATAGAGTCCAGATCCCTCGGAATGAAGGGTACGAGAATCAAGATCACTAATGAATTTCTCAGGGATGAGATCAATAAGATCGACATCTGATAAACGGTATGATCAAATTTACAGAGGATAACCGCATTGTCAATACGGAGAGCTACAGGGCGATAACTGTCGGACTGCAGCTCTCCCGCGATATACGGCACTCCATGGATGAACTCAGCGGCCTGGCTGAAGCTGCGGGCGCTGAAGTAATAGCGGAAGCGGTGCAGTCTCTCCCGAGACCGAACACCGCTACTTGGATTGGAAGCGGAAAGGTTCAGGAACTGGCGGAGCTGGTTTCGAATATGGATGCGGATCTTGTGATCTTCAACGATGAACTTACCGGGATGCAGATAAGAAACCTGGAGGATGCCCTGGGCGTCCGGGTAATCGACAGGACGATTCTGATCCTGGATATTTTTGCTGCCCGGGCTGAGTCAGCAGAGGGAAAGCTGCAGGTAGAACTTGCACAGCTCGCGTATCGGATGCCGAGACTGACAGGTTTTGGAAGATCGCTTTCGCGGCTTGGCGGAGGCATAGGAACGAGAGGCCCCGGAGAAAAGAAACTGGAGACGGACCGGCGTCATATAGAAAAGCGGATGGATGATATCCGCAGAGAGCTTCGCAGGACGCAGAATACGCGTAAGGTCCAGCGTTCCCGAAGAGAACATTCTGATATTCCCGTAGTAGCGCTCGTGGGATATACCAATTCCGGCAAGAGCGCAATCATGAACCGTCTCTTGGCGATGACGGAGAAAGAAGATAAGTCGGTGCAGGAAAAGGATATGCTTTTTGCTACGCTGGATCCCCAGCGCCGCGGCATCTGTCTGGATCCGGCGCATCAGTTTGTTCTGATCGATACAGTAGGCTTTGTCAGCGGACTTCCTCATGGACTGGTAGAGGCATTTAAATCGACACTTGAGGAGGTGAGGGACGCAGACCTGCTCCTCCACGTTGTAGACGCCTCGTATGAGGAAAACCAGTTCCAGATTCAGGTGACGGAGAAGGTCCTTGGCGAAATCGGCGCCGGGCACAAAGACCGGATTATGGTGTTTAATAAAACAGACCTGACGAACAAGATCCAGATCCCGGCAAAGGGCGAGGATAATGTTTTCGTATCCGCAAAGACAGGACAGAATATGGACCAGATGCTGAAAATGATCCAGGATCATATTTTCGGCGATATCGTACGGACGACCCTGCTGATACCCTACAGCCGCGGCGATCTGAATTCTTATCTCTGCAGCAGGACCAAAGTATATTCCGTAGATTACAGAGAAAATGGGATGCTCGTGGATACAGAACTGACCAGGGCAGATTACCAGAGGTTAAAGGATTATGAAGTTATTCAGCACAGTCAGAAATGAAGCGGACGGAGAACAGATCATAGAGCGCTCGCGCTTTATCGGCCATGTCTGTCCCTGCGAAACAAGAGAAGAAGCGGAAGTGTTTTTCGATAGGATCAGAGATGAATATAAAGACGCGACGCACAACGTACCGGCTATGGTTATAGGGGACAAGATGCAGATACAGTGGGCAAGCGATAACGGCGAGCCCCAGGGCACTTCGGGAGCTCCCATCGTGCAGATGCTCGTCCGGCAGGGAATTACAAATATTGCGGTCGTAGTGACGCGGTATTTCGGGGGTATCAAACTTGGAACGGGGGGACTGGTCCGCGCGTACACCTCCAGTACGCAGATCGCGCTTGACGCCGCCGAAATCTGCGATGTCGATGAATTAGACGCTTTGGAGTGGAAAATCGATTACAAAGCTTTTAACCGGGTGCAGAACCACAATTTTGACGGGACAGTAGAGTTAAAGGATATTAGATATACTGACTGTATTCAGTTTGTGACTGTCTGCGCAGATCCTGAAAGCTGTTCTGCCCAGATACAGTTCCTTGCGGGGGGATCCGCGGAACTTGTCTGCCAGAGAAAGGAAAGGGTACTCATACCCAGACCGTGACAGAAACGCCTGCGGCAGACTCCTGACGGAGAATTCATGGCTGTTTTACAACGCTTTTATATATCGAAAAAAATAAAATCAAATTTATTTTTAAAAAAAGTGTTGACAAAAACGCTGAATTCCTGTATAGTTACTAACTGTGCCGAGGACAACAGCACTGAGCCGAACAAAAGGCTTGGGCGCTTAGCTCAGCTGGGAGAGCATCTGCCTTACAAGCAGGAGGTCATAGGTTCGAGCCCTATAGCGCCCACCAATCTCAGAAGAAAGTGTCAAGGCAACGATTATGGCCAAGTAGTTCAGTTGGTTAGAATGCCAGCCTGTCACGCTGGAGGTCACGAGTTCGAGCCTCGTCTTGGTCGCCAATTTTT